>JBMSSY010000061.1:0-7802 GCA_049424605.1 Candidatus Methylopumilus sp. | reverse complement strand
AGACGCCAAAATTACTTTGCGCACAAGGGCTGAGCGGCAAGTGACCTTAGCTAAAAAACGTTATCGTGTCGCGATTAAATTACAAATTATCGACAATGGTCCTGGTATTCCTGCTGGCATCCGTGAGCGTATTTTCTTCCCCTTGGTATCAGGACGTGAAGGTGGCTCAGGGCTGGGACTCACCCTCGCACAAACTTTTATTACACAACATCACGGCATGATCGAATGTGAAAGCGTACCAGGTCAAACCTGCTTTACGATTTTGCTGCCGATTGAAAGCTCTGTGATGAACAGCTACGTGATCAAACAATAAGCATCAACATCAATAGGTAAAACATGAAACCAATTTGGATTATCGACGACGACAAATCAATTCGTTGGGTATTTGAAAAAGCATTAGCACGTACAGAGATGGAATTTAAAACATTCGCATCCACGCCCGAGGCATTAAATGCCCTCGATGATGAAACGCCTCAAGTAATTGTCAGTGACATCCGCATGCCAAACGGTTCTGGCTTGGACTTTTTACAAGTGGTTAAACAGCGACTACCTGATGTGCCGGTGATTATCATGACAGCTTATTCCGACTTAGAAAGTGCGGTCGCTGCATTTCAAGGTGGCGCGTTTGAGTATTTGGCAAAACCATTTGATGTTGATCAAGCGATTGAAGTAATCCGCCGTGCAGTAGATGAAAGTAAGCATCAAGCTCCGGAAGTTCCCGTAGCGGAAGAGACGCCTGAAATTATTGGCCAAGCTCCAGCAATGCAGGAAGTCTTTCGTGCCATCGGCCGCTTGAGTCGCTCTCATGCGACCGTGTTAATCAACGGTGAATCAGGTACCGGTAAAGAACTCGTTGCAAGCGCATTACATCGCCACAGCCCGCGTGCTGACAAACCCTTTATTGCAATTAATACAGCAGCGATTCCAAAAGACCTACTCGAGTCAGAGTTATTTGGTCATGAACGCGGTGCCTTCACAGGGGCACAAGCCGCAAGACGAGGACGCTTCGAACAAGCCGATGGCGGTACATTGTTTCTGGATGAGATTGGCGACATGCCTTCTGATTTACAAACACGATTATTACGTGTTTTGTGCGATGGTCAGTTCTATCGCGTAGGTGGTCACCAACCGGTTAAAGTGAATGTCCGTATTATTGCGGCCACCCATCAAGATTTAGAAGAACGTGTGAAACAAGGCTTATTCCGTGAGGATTTATTTCATCGACTTAACGTGATTCGCCTCCGCTTACCTGCGCTACGAGAACGTCCAGAAGATGTGCCATTGTTAGTGAAGCATTTCTTACTTCATAGCGCGAATGAATTAGGCGTTGATCCTAAACAACCTACACCAGCAGCACTCAAATACTTAAGCAGTATGAGCTGGAGTGGTAACGTCCGCCAACTTGAAAACGTTTGTCATTGGCTCACCGTGATGGCACCTGGACAGAATATCGATGTCGCAGACTTACCCCCAGAGCTTAAAGAGGACTCAGCAAAACCACTGACGTCATCTTCATGGCAAGAGGCGCTTGCAAGCGAAGTGATGAATGCGCTAAATCGTGGTGAACAAAATATTTTAGAAACTCGTGCAAATGAGTTCGAAAAAATTCTCATTACAAAAGCCTTGCAGCATACAGGGGGGCGACGGATTGAAGCAGCTACCCAGCTTGGAATGGGCCGCAACACGCTTACCCGCAAGATTCAAGAGCTGAATATTGAAGAATAATGATAGATGTCTAATGATTTTCATTAGGTATCTTTCATGACTACGGATAGTGTTAGTTTTTTAAGGAAGCGTAGTATTCATCCATGCGCTGAGTCACTGATGACGAAGCGAATCAAAACAACTTAGGAGAATTACTATGTGGACTAAACCAGCTGCTACTGAAATGCGTTTTGGCTTTGAAGTTACTATGTACGTAATGAACAAGTAATTTTTAAAGATTCAAAAAAGGAGCCTATGGCTCCTTTTTTATTGACCGTCACTTCAAAGCATAGCTTATTTAGGTAGCGGAAAATCTTTCGGTAGCAACACCCAAATCTTACCTTGTTGTTTCATTGATCATGCAGACTTGCCGGCATCAGCACCAGCGCACCAGAAGAAGTCTGCACGCACCCCACCTTTAATAGATCGGAAGGTATCCTGCGCCATCATCAAACGATTTAATGGCTTATTGGAGTTAGGCAAATTAGTCGACAAAAACACTGGCGCGCCCAAAGGCACAAATCGCGGATCTATCGCCACCACTCGCTCCGCCAATATCGGCGAACCTAGCGCGCCAATAGGGCCTGGCAGGCCTGCGGGCAATTCACGGAAAAACACATAACTAGGATTGGCGTTAAGCAAATCACGCAATTTACTAGGATTGCTACGCGCCCAATCTTTGATGCCTTGCATTGAGGCTTTATCAGCGGTTAGCTCGCCTTTATCAATCAATAAGCGTCCTATTGATTGATACGCTTGTCCGTTTTGGTCAGCATAACCCACATGCATTTTCTCACCATTATCTAGGTGCACCATGCCTGAACCTTGAATTTGCAAAAAGAATAAATCAATTTGATCATCTACCCACGCAAATTCACGGCCTTGTAATGGCGAGTTTTCGGCTTCAATTTCAGCACGCTCATAGTAAGGAATCAGCTTGGTGCCCACTACCCGACCACGCACCCGCTTATTGGCAAGCTCAGGAAATATGCTGGCCAATTCCACCGTAATTAAATCATCAGGACGCGCATATAAAGGAAAACGGTATTTATCGGTTTTATTGCGGCTACCCTTAATCACAGGCTCGTAATAACCAGTAATCAAACCCGTGCTTGAGCCATCCAAATTATTGGCGCGATAAACCAAAAAGTTATTTTTAAAATACTCAATAATGGCCGTTTTCGCTGGGCTTTCTAATTTATCCGCCTCGCTACACACTGCCTGCCAAGCGGGCTTAGCTTTTAATGCAGCGCATCCCAATTTCCAAGCGGGCCAAGCTTTAGTAACGTCATCCTTAGCCATCGCATCCAACTCTTGCCAGTCTGCGGGCTTAAGCAAGCCATAATCTGGGACTTTAGGCTCAGGCTTAAGCTCGGCAGGCTTAACCACTACTTGCGCTGGACATGCGCATTCTGCGCTGGCTGTTGGCGTTACAGTCGGCTTCACTTGCATTCTGTCGCAAGCATTTAGTGATATCAGACTCAGAAACAAACAACTTAGACGCAAGAGTTTGATTGAACGCATCAATGCAAAACCCTAGGCATGGATAAAGTAAAAGCAGGGATGGGCACATCAAACTGAGTACCATCGACTGCCGTAAACTGATAACGACCATGCATGGTGCCCACAGGAGTATTAAGCACTGTGCCACTGCTGTACTCAAACGAAGCCAAAGGCTGCAACAAAGGCTGCTCGCCTACCACGCCCAAACCACGGACTTCTTGTACCTGCTGTTCGGCATCAGTAATCACCCAATGCCGACTAATCAATTGAGCCGCCACTGTCCCCGTATTGGTGATAGTGATGTGATAGGCAAACGCATAACGAGCAGCGCGAATATCGGATTGATCAGGTAAGAACTCCGTTCTTACCGTGACTGAGCATTCATAATGTTTATCAGAAGTCATCTTGGCCTAAGCAATCAAACCAGAAGTGGGTGAGCTTGGCGTTGCTGAATAAAGTTTTTTGGCCATACGACCAGCCAAATAAGCTTCGCGGCCCGCTTCAACTGCCTTCTTCATCGCCGAAGCCATTAATATCGGCTTGTTTGCTCCTGCAATGGCGGTGTTCATCAAAATGCCTGCACAGCCTAGCTCCATGGCAATCGCTGCATCAGAAGCCGTCCCCACGCCAGCATCTACCAACACCGGCACTTTGGCATTTTCGATAATAATTTGCAGATTCCAAGGATTTAAAATGCCCATCCCTGAACCAATCAATGAAGCAAGCGGCATCACAGCACAACAGCCAATTTCCTCTAACTGTTTAGCAATAATCGGGTCATCCGAGGTATAAACCATGACATCAAAACCATCTTTGACCAACACTTCAGCGGCTTTAATCGTTTCAATCACATTGGGATAAAGTGTATTAGGGTCGCCCAACACCTCAAGCTTTACTAGGCGATGACCATCTAACAACTCACGCGCTAAACGTAAAGTACGCACCGCTTCATCCGCTGAATAACAGCCCGCGGTATTAGGCAAATAAGTGAATTCTTCAGGCGGTAAATAATCCAGCAATGAAGGTTCACCTGCGTGTTGACCAATATTGGTGCGACGAATCGCCACCGTCACAATTTCAGCGCCGCTGGCATCAATGGCCGCACGCGTTTCAGTAAAATCTTTGTATTTACCTGTACCCACTAACAAACGTGAATTATATGACTGACCTGCAATATTTAATGTATCCATATCACCCTTTTAACCGCCACCAACTGCACCCACAATTTCCAATTTATCCCCATTTTGCAAAGGCACTTCAGCAAATGTACTTTTGGGTACAATTTCACCGTTGCGCTCAATAGCTAGACGCTTGCCAACCAAGCCGAGCTTTTCAACCAGCGCGCCAACTGTGGTGACCTCTGCATCAAAAGTTCTAGGATTGCCGTTAATTGTGATTTGAATCAATTGGATACTCGTCAGAAACTGCCCGAAACAAAGCGGCACGTATTTTCAAAATTAATGGCCTATTTTACGTAGTTTGCACACCATTTGGCAAACCCAATAAATACGGCACTTTAAACGCAAAATAGGTAAAATAGAGCGCAAGCAATATTCAGCGGCAAAGCGGGTGTAGTTCAATGGTAGAACGCTAGCTTCCCAAGCTCGATACGCGGGTTCGATTCCCGTCACCCGCTCCATAAAACTTTAACCGTCATTTTAAGCTAGAATACGGTATTCCGCTTTTAGATGCGTTTAACGCGCAAAATAAACCTCATGAAAAATCTCATGCCCCCATCAGTCATGACCTTTGCTGCGACAGATCCAAGCAGTGGCGCTGGCTTACAAGCAGACATTCTGACGTTTGCCAGCATAGGCTGTCATCCGCTCTCTGTAGTAACGGGCATTACAGTGCAAGATACCGTTGGTGTTGAGAATGTGATGGTGTTTGATTCCGAGTGGATTAACGAGCAGGCGCGAACTATTTTAGAAGATATGCAAGTGATGGCTTTTAAAATTGGCATGATGGGTAGCGTAGAAAATGTGGCGGTGATTGCTGAAATCATGGCGGATTATCCAGATACGCCTTTGCTGATTGACCCAGTGCTGTCTTCTGGTCGCGGGGATGAGCTTGCTAATGATGATGTGCAGGCGGCGATGATAGATTTGCTTTTCCCTCAAGCCACTTTAATTACGCCCAATAGTATAGAAGCCCGTCGTTTGGCTTTTTACAATGATGATTCGGATGAAGCCGAAAATGCTTCTTTGGATGAAAGTGCCCAGCGCTTACTCGACATCGGCTGTGAGTATGTGTTGGTGACGGGCACGCATGAGCGCTCTCACGATGTGGTCAATACGCTTTACGGTGAAAGCGGCCTGATTAAGGCTTACAACTGGGAGCGCTTACCCGGTAGCTATCATGGCTCTGGCTGTACCCTAACTTCCGCGATTGCGGCTTGCATTGCGCACGGTCTAAGCATGGAAGAAGCCATCCTTGAAGCGCAAGAGTACACTTGGCAAACACTCAAGGCAGGCTTCCGTCCCGGCATGGGACAATATATCCCCGACCGCATGTTTTGGGCTCGCGAAGACGAAGAAGAGTAGTCAAAAGCAAGATGCAATCCAATAGCGCCAATCTTCGTGGCCTGTATGCCATTACGCCAGACTTAGCAGACACAGACCTACTTTGCAAAATGGTTGAAGCCAGCATTCTAGGCGGTGCTCGCCTAGTTCAATACCGCAACAAACTGGCTAAAGAGACGCAACTTATTTCACAAGCGCAGGCTTTATTAGCAGTTTGTCGTCAGCATCAAATCCCATTGATTATCAATGACCATGTACAGCTTTGTGTAGCACTGGATGCGGATGGTGTGCATATCGGCGGCGAGGATGGAGAGATTGCCGCCACCAAAACACTTATCGGTGCCGATAAAATATTAGGGGTTTCTTGTTATAACGATTTCTCACGGGCGCAAACCGCGGTGCAACTTGGCGCCAATTATGTGGCATTTGGTGCATGCTTTCCTTCTGGCACCAAACCCAATGCTGTGCGCGCCGACCTTAGTTTGTTTACGCAGGCAAAGACATTAAACGTACCATCTGTTGCCATTGGCGGCATTACACTAGAAAATGTCGGTAGCGTAGTCGATGCTGGCGCCAGCGCAGTTGCCGTAATTGGCGAACTATTTAAACGAGATATCCAAGCCATTACCTCCTGCGCACAGCAATTTTCATCATTTTTTTAAGCCATCGGGCATATTTATCATGACATCACGTAATCAACAGCTTTTCGAAAAATCACAAAAACTCATTCCTGGTGGTGTCAACTCGCCAGTACGCGCGTTTCGCTCAGTGGGCGGCACACCCGTGTTTTTTAAGCGCGGCCTAGGAGCCAAATTGTGGGATGAAGACGACAAAATATATATCGATTACATAGGCTCTTGGGGGCCGATGATTTTAGGTCATGCCCATCCTGAGGTGATTAGCGCAGTGCAAGAAGCGGCAACTAACAGCCTGTCGTTTGGCGCACCTACCGCTCGCGAATTAGACATGGCAGAAATGGTCAGCAAGCTGGTGCCTAGCATGGAGCAGCTACGCTTGGTCAGCTCTGGAACAGAAGCCACCATGAGTGCTATTCGTCTTGCGCGTGGCTTTACAGGCCGCAGCAAAATTGTGAAATTTGAAGGTTGTTACCACGGTCATGCTGACGCGCTTTTAGTAAAAGCAGGTTCTGGCTTACTGACTTTTGGCACACCAAGTTCTGCTGGCGTACCACCTGAAGTTGCCGCACATACGCTCACCCTCAATTACAACGACATTGCCAGCGTTGAATCGTTGTTTAAAGAGATTGGCAATGAAATTGCTTGTGTGATTGTGGAGCCTGTTGCGGGCAATATGAATTTGATTGCGCCAAGCCAAGGTTTTTTACAAGCATTACGTGATCAATGTACCAAACATGGTGCGGTGTTGATATTTGACGAGGTGATGACTGGTTTTCGGGTAGCGCTTGGTGGCGCACAAGCTTTATACAACATCAAACCTGACCTGACCACGCTTGGCAAAATCATTGGCGGCGGTTTGCCTGTGGGCGCTTTTGGCGGTCGTGCAGAAATTATGCAATGTTTAGCGCCTGTTGGCCCTGTGTATCAAGCAGGCACTTTGTCTGGCAATCCTGTCGCGGTCGCGGCTGGCATGAAAACCTTACAACTTATTCAAGCCTCAGGTTTTCATGAAAAGCTCACGGCCAGTGCAAAACGCTTAGTTGACGGCTTATGCAAGGTGGCAAAAGAAGCAGGCATTGCATTTAGTGCGCAATCAATAGGCGGCATGTTTGGTATATATTTTAGTGAACAGGTGCCAACAAGTTTTGCCGAGGTGATGCAATCAGATAAAGAGGCCTTCAATCACTTCTTTCACGCCATGCTAGACCAAGGCGTTTACCTTGCTCCATCAGCGTTTGAGGCGGGATTTGTCTCAGCCGCACACAGCGATGCAGACATTGATGCCACCATTGCCGCCGCTAAAAAAGTTTTTGTAGCGATGAAAACTGCAAAATAAGCGACAAAATAATCTGCAAAAGCTAAGCTTTACATGCACATGATGGTTGAAGCAGAGCATTAATGTATATAGAATTACAAGGTTTCACCGCGAAATATG
>JBMSSY010000060.1:0-7806 GCA_049424605.1 Candidatus Methylopumilus sp. | reverse complement strand
CATAAGGGGCGACGATGCGCCCCATGACTACCATATTACTCACTGATTGTTTTACCACAACGCTTTATTAAGGCTACACATGTAGCCTTAAGCATTATTCAGCGTCAGTTGCCTCAGGAGCAGCTTGTTCAGCGGCAACTTCTTCAACCGCAGGCGCTTCAGCAGCAACTTCTTCTACGGCTGGTGCAGCGGCAGCAGCTTCAGCGGCTTCTTTTGCAGCAGCTTCTTCTTCAGCTTTCTTGGCAGCAGCAGCTTCTTTTGCCGCAGCCACTAATTTAGCTTCAGCAGCCGCTTTAGCGTTTGCAACTTTAGCAGCATCTTTTGCTTTCTTAGCAGCGAAGAATTCTGGGCCTTTAGCATTGTCTTTAACCAAGCGAGCTACGCAATCAGATAATTGCGCGCCATTGCTTTGCCAATGACTGATACGTGCTGTATCTAGACGAAGACCTTCTTGGCCTTCTTTAGCTAATGGGTTGTAGAAGCCAACACGCTCAATAAAGCGGCCGTCGCGACGATTACGTGAATCTGCAACTACTACGCTGTAGAAAGGGGTCTTCTTCGCGCCACCGCGGGCTAGTCGAATGATTACCATAATATTTTGTTCTCTAATCGTTTTTACAGAAAGGGGCGGATTTTACGTTATTTTCGAATGGTTTGGCAAGGTAAATATGCGCTATTTGCAAATTTATCCCAATGCGGCGCTCACGAGGCGGCTTGATAGTGTGTTGGATCGGCTAATCCAGCGACTGCAAAACCTTCTTTGCGGAATCGACATGAGTCGCATAAGCCGCAGGCACGGCCTTCGGCATCGGCCTGATAACAAGAAACTGTCATGCCGTAATCAAAGCCCAGTGCATGACCGCATTGAATAATCTGCGCTTTGCTCATATCAATCAAGGGGGCGTGCACGGTAATGGTTTTGCCTTCCACGGCGCTTTTGGTGGCGAGATTAGCCATTGCCTGAAACGCCGCCACATATTCTTGGCGACAATCTGGATAGCCTGAGTAATCAAGCGCATTCACCCCAATAAAAATATCTTGTGCCGCCAAGGTTTCTGCCCAAGCCAAAGCTAATGACAACATAATGGTGTTACGTGCTGGTACATAGGTCACAGGAATGCCGTCACTTGGTTGTTCTGGCACATCAATCTTATGATCTGTTAGCGCAGAGCCGCCAAACATAGAAAGATCTAGTTGTACGGTCTTATGCGCTTTTGCTGCTAAAGCACTGGCAACACGGTTGGCAGCTTGCAACTCAGCCACATGGCGCTGATGATAATCAAGGCTCAAACAATAACACTCATAGCCCTGACTTTTGGCGATGGCGAGTACCGTTGCTGAATCTAGGCCGCCTGAAAGTAAAACAACCGCTTTTTTCATTGATCCCTTTCTGGCTTTAGACGCCAGGCTTTTCGCCCCAAATCACTTTATGTAACTGCACTTGCATACGCACTGGCAAATGATCTTCTAGCACCCAAGCCGCCAAATCGGCGGGCGGCAGAGTTTGATAGACAGGTGAAAACAACACTGGGCATTGCTTGCTTAAAGCATATTGTTGCAGGATTTGTTTTGCCCAATCGTAATCAGCCCTATTCACCAGCACAAATTTCACTTCATCTTTTGCTGACAAATGGCTGATATTGCCCAAAAGGTTTTTGCTTTCTTCACCAGAACCTGGGGTTTTGATGTCCATAATCACCGAAACGCGCGGGTCTACTTGACTGATATCCATGGCGCCACTGGTTTCAAGCGACACTTGATAGCCCGCATCAGACAACATGCTGAGTAGTTGATGACAGCCTTTTTGTGCCAGCGGCTCGCCGCCAGTGACACAAACATATTGCGCTTGGTAGCTGGCAACTTTTGCTAGAATTTCTTCAAAGCTTTGGCTGGCGCCGCCATGAAAGGCATACGCAGTATCGCAATAGCCACAACGTAATGGACAGCCTGTCAGGCGCACAAACACCGTGGGCAAGCCCACTCTAGATGACTCGCCTTGCAAGGAATGAAAAATTTCAAAGATACGTAGGGACATAATATAAAAGCTTCTGATGAAGCTTGTTGGCTTACTTTTTAATAGATTCTAATACCGCCAGCCTACGCTTTGCATTAGGGATAAGCTCGCTGGTGGGATGTTGGGCGATTAAATCTCGCAAGGTTTTTTTAGCGCCCTCGATATCGGAAAGTTGAATCTGACAATTGGCAATATTGAATTGTGCATCAGGCACTCTAGGGCTATCTGGAAACTGTATCGTGAGTTTTTGCTGGGTGGCAATCGCAGCTTTGTAATTCTTGAGTGAAAACTGTGAGAATCCCAAGCCGTATTGCGCATTAGCGGCTTGCTTGCTATTGGCATAATTTTGTAAAAACTTATCAAAGGCATCAAAGGCATCTTTGTATTTACCTGCTTGTAATAAGGCTTGCGCGTTATCATAAGCTTTTAATTCGGCGCTATTCTCAGCGGCGCTCACATTGCTGCTAGCTGCTGGCGCAGGGGCTTCTTTATTGTCTGCCGCCGCATTGGCAGCAACATTACTACTTTCTAATTTACGCAAACGACCATCAGTATCTGCATATAAATCTTTTTGGCGTTGTTGCGACACATCAATATTGTGTTGCGCGACTTCTAGCTCACCTTTTACTTTACTTAACTCTTCGTTAAGCCTATCAATCTGGCTCAACAAATCCATTAGGCCTTGGCTTTTAATCACATTTTCAATCGATAAAATGCGCTGTTCCAAGGCCTGCTGAGATTTTTTTAATGCATCAAGTGCGGCTTGAGTAGACTGACTCTGAGCATCTGTTTTTTGTTGTAATTCCACAATTTGCTGACGTGCCTCTTTGTCATCAAACAAAGCGGCATTCGCCAATTGAGGCATACTCAATAAACAAACACTTAACAGAATCAGTTTACGCATTTTGATTATTCGTTTTCGTAAACGATATCAACGCGACGATCTTGTTGGTAACAAGCTTCATCTTTGCAATCTTTAGCTTTCTCTTCACCATAGCTGATGGTTTCGATTTGCTTGTCTTGTGCACCCAATACATTAACTGCTTTTTTCACAGCCACTGAACGGCGTTGACCCAATGATAAGTTGTATTCACGTGAACCGCGATTATCCGCATTACCTTGGAATATCACTTTTGCATTTGGATTAGCTACTAAGTATTTAGCGTGCGCTTCTACCAAAGGACGGTATTCAGCTTTGACTTCGTCTTTGTCGAAATCAAAATAAATACTACGTTTTGAAAGAATATTGTTTGGATCTTTCAATGGATTACCTGCGGCACCATTTTGATTAGCGCCAGAAGTTGAAGCAGCATCGTTTGCTGAACCATTGGCTTGGGTTTGTGCTGAGCTACTATTATCCACAACAGGTGCTGCTGGCTTAGTTTTGACTGCATTGTTTGAACACGCAGCTAATGTTGCCGCCAATAACACACTTATCAATAAACTTTTTTTCATCATCTCTCTCCTAAATAAAACTACAAAAAAACTTTCCCTACTAATTGAGCGATGAACCCCAAGAAGGTTCGCGTACATCGCCACCGCTATCTTTTAAACGCTGCTTGACACGGCCATCAGTCGACACTGCCGCCAGCGAACCGCGCCCGCCCACACTGGTCGCATAAAGAATCATACGACCGTTAGGCGCAAAGCTAGGCGACTCATCTTGTGTGGTATCACTCAAAGTCTGCACCTGCCCCGTTGCCAAATCCTGCAAAGCAACTTTAAATCCTGTTGAGGTTTGTTTGATAAACGTCAATAACTTGCCATCGGTTGACAGGTGCGGGCTCACATTATAGGAACCTTCAAATGTCACACGCTTTGCATCGCCACCGCTAGCAGGCATACGATAGATTTGTGGGCCGCCGCCGCGATTAGAAGTAAAGTAAATAAATGCGCCATCAGGCGACCATTCAGGCTCGGTATCAATACCATTACTAAATGACAGTTGTTGCAAGCCCGTACCATCGGCATTAATCAGATAAATTTGTGAGTTCGCGCTATAAGTCAGCACAATGGCTAATTTTTTGCCATCTGGCGACCAAGCTGGCGCACTATTATTGCCCTTAAAATTAGCCAATATCATGCGCTGACCTGTCAATAAAGACTGTACAAAAATGACTGGTTTTTTCTTTTCAAAAGAAACATAGGCAAGCTTGCTACCGTCTGGCGACCATGAGGGCGAAATTAACGGCTCTTTAGAAGATACCACTGTTTGTGGATTAAACCCATCGGCATCCGCGACCTGTAATGAGTAACGCCCATTTTCTTTGTTCACATAAGTAATGCGCGTTGCAAACACACCTTTTTCACCCGTTAATTTTTCATAAATCATGTCAGCAATACGATGTGCAGTTGCGCGTTGCTGAGCGGGCGTTATATTGTATTCCATCGCCAACAACTGGTTTTGTTTAAGCACATCGAACAATCTAAACGAGACTTTTAGACGATTGTTTGACAAGCTCTCAATAGTGCCTATCGTTAAGGCTTGCGCTTGTATGCTCGTCCAATCGTTATACTTCACCTCGCTCAGAGTATGTGGTTGACTAGCAACGCCGCGGGTTTCAAGCACACGAAACAAGCCACTCATACGCAAATCTGCGCCGATAACATTAGTCATATTATCTTGTTGAGCCGCCGCACCTGCTGGCGAGGCAAACGGCACGATGGCAATCGGAATTTGCTGAGCAGCGCCACCGACCACTTCCACAGTCAATTCTGCCTTGGCCATTAATGGCATTAACAAAATCAGTATCAAATAAAGTATATTTTTTAACATAGGCTAATTCTATCAAATTAGTTGGTGTCGTTAGGCCGAAAAACTAAATTTAACTCACGGAATTGGCTAAATAAATCCGCCGAACTGGGAACAGGCAATGGTTGTGACTCTAAAATAGCACGTTCCACCGCATCATCACATGATGACATGCCGCTGCCTTTAATCAATTTCGGACGCCCCATCACCTCACCCGTTGGCATCAGCGCAATCATAAAACTAACTTTGATGGATTTATCGGCGCCGCACAGTTGCTTGTTCACATGCTGTTTGATTTTACTACTAATCAGCGCTTTATATTTCTCAACCTCGCCAGCATTAGGCGAACCAGCCTGTGCAACTTGCGCGGTTTTTGAGCCAGTAGGGCTGGCTTCAGGCTTGGCTGGCTCACGTTTTTGAGGTTGCGCATCTTCTGCCAGTAAAGCTTGTTGTAGTTTTTTCAGGGCTTCAGGATCACTTTTTGTTTTCTCAGGCTTAACTGGCTCTGGTTTAGCTTTTTCAACTTTTGGTGGCGTCACTGGCGCTTTTTTAGTTTGAATATCCGCTTTAGGTTCTGGCTCAGGCGCGAGTTTTGGCTCTGGCGCTGGCTCAAGCACTTTGGGCGCTTCAGGTTCTGGTGTTGGCTCAGGAGTCACTGGCTTTGCCTCAACCTTGGGGCTGGGAACACTATCCCAAAGTTCTACTTGGGCGATATTCATAGGTTGTACAGTTTTCCACTGAAACGACACTAAAAAAAGCGCTAACAGTAAGCCATGCACTAGCACAGTAAATGCGCCCGCTTGCCACACCACTTCTTTTTCGTGCTGACGTATCATGCGTTTTTAGTTAGCTGGATTTAACAATAAACCAGCTTTAGCTCCTGTTTTTTTGAGCATGGCTAATATTTCAACCACTTGCTCATAGCCCACTTTTTTATCAGCGCTAATCACAAAAGCACGATCAGGCTCTTTGCTCACTTGATTTTTAATGGCAAACAATAGTTGATCTTTGCTCATATGCTTTTCTTGAAACAGCACTTTGCCATCGGCCATTACTGTAATCACCACAGGAGCAGTTTGCTGCTTTAACACTTCGGCACCCACTTTAGGCAGTTCAACCACACCGGGATTGGTCATCGGCGCAGTGACCATAAAAATCACCAACAACACCAAGGTGACGTCGATATAAGGCACCACGTTAATTTGGTTCATGGCTCTACGTTTGCGAAGGCGCGCCATGCTTAGCTCTTACGTTGTAGGATGTTAGTAAATTCTTCTATAAAGCTTTCATAGCGTACCGCTAAGCGGTCTACAGAAGATGCAAAACGGTTGTAGGCAATCACCGCAGGAATCGCAGCGAACAGACCAATCGCTGTGGCAATCAGCGCCTCAGCAATGCCTGGCGCCACGTGCGCCAATGTGGCTTGCGCCATGTTCGCCAAGCCACGGAATGCGTTCATAATGCCCCACACTGTGCCAAACAAGCCAATATAAGGACTGACCGAACCAACCGAAGCTAAATAAGGCAAATGGGAATCTAAATCGTCCATTTCGCGGTTGTAAGCGGCGCGCATGGCACGGCGCGAGCCTTCCATTAGGTCACTGACTTCCAAGCCCGGCTGCTGTTTTAAACGGACAAATTCTTTAAATCCCGCCTCAAAAATGCTGGACATGCCACGTGGCTTATTGCGGCTTGCAGATAGGCCATCGTAAAGTTTATTTAAGTCGCCGCCCGTCCAAAAAGTATGCTCAAAGCGTTCGGCCTCTTTCTCTGCGCCGCCTATGGTCATGACTTTAATAAAGATGTACCACCATGAAACGATAGACACAATCAGCAAAATCGCCATGACCATCTGCACAGGCAAACTAGCACCAGTGAGTAGCGTCATTAAAGACATATCTGCGGCTGCATTTACTGGCAATTCAGTCATTATTTCTCCATTATTTCTATCAATTAAATTAGATTTAAAGCGTTAACAAAGCCATCATGCTTGCTGGAATGCTTACTGGCTTAAAACTGTCCGCACCAATACATACCACATCCACTTTGGCGGCGATTAGATGTTCATCGCCACGATATATATGCTGTTCAAATTCAAGCAGACTACGACCACACTTCACCAACTGCGTATGCACATTGAGTACATCGTCAAATTTGGCTGGTTTTTTGAAACGAATATGAATATCACGCACCACAAATAAGATACTGAGCTCATCTTTTAGGGCTGTCTGCATTAAGCCCAAACTGCGCAAAAACTCGGTACGGGCACGCTCCATAAAATTGAGATATTGGCTGTGATACACCACGCCACCAGCGTCGGTATCTTCATAATAAACTTGCACAGGCCAATCAAATTTCATGTTTTTCTCTTAAGGCAATCACTTAAACATCTTCAGCCGCCCAAAGTTCACCCGTGGCTAAGGCCTTGGGAATGGGTAAGCCAAAATGCTGATAAGCTTGTTGTGTGGCAACACGACCGCGCGGCGTACGCATTAAATAACCTTGCTGTATCAAGAAGGGCTCAAGCACGTCTTCAATGGTATCGCGCTCTTCGCCGATAGCCGCGGCAAGGTTGTCCAAACCAACTGGGCCGCCGCCAAATTTTTCAAGCACGGCAAGCAATAACTTTCTATCCATCACATCAAAACCTAGATGATCAACATCCAACATTTTGAGCGCGGCATCGGCAATTTCCGAGGTCACAATACCATCGGATTTTACTTGTGCGTAATCACGCACACGGCGCAATAAACGATTGGCAATACGCGGTGTGCCGCGTGAGCGTTTAGCGATTTCAAGCGCGCCATCGCCTTGCATCGCCACTTCCAACAAGCCTGCTGAGCGCTGCACAATGCGCGCTAGTTCATCCGAAGTGTAAAACTCTAAACGGGACACAATGCCGAAACGATCACGCAAAGGATTGGTCAGCATTCCAGCACGTGTGGTAGCACCTACTAGCGTAAAAGGCGGCAAATCTAGACGCACAGAACGCGCGGCTGGGCCTTCACCTATCATAATATCCAAGCGGTAATCTTCCATC
>JBMSSY010000059.1:0-8005 GCA_049424605.1 Candidatus Methylopumilus sp. | reverse complement strand
TCAAGAACGCAAAAGTGTTCGAACCTTCACCAAAGGAGATGTACGTATGGAAAGTATAAAATACGATTTGGCCAAGACACCATTGCGTGAGGTCAATCAATTCTTACATAGTGATGCCAGCGTTTTAAACGGCAAGCACATTGATATCCAAAACCCTAACGGCGCGCACAATATTGCAGTCGGTTTGAAATCGGAAGCTAAAGTGAAGATTCACGGTCACGCAGGTTATTACGCTGCTGGCATGAATCAAATCGCTGACGTAACGATTGAAGGCAGTGTAGGTGCGGGCGTTGCAGAAAATATGATGTCAGGCCGTGTGCACGTTAAAGGCTTTGCATCAAACGCAGCGGGCGCAACAGCACAAGGCGGTTTATTAGTGATTGATGGTGATGCTGGTTTGCGTTGCGCGATTTCTCTTAAAGGTGCAGATATTGTGGTTGGTGGCTCGGTCGGTAGCTTCTCAGCATTTATGGCGCAAGCAGGTAATTTAGTTGTGCTTGGCGATGCTGGCGAAGGCTTGGGCGACTCGATTTACGAAGCGCGTCTGTTCGTGCGTGGCAAAGTGAAAAGCTTAGGTGCTGACTGCGAAGTTAAAACCATGGGCCCAGAAGAACGCAAAATCCTTGTTGATTTGCTTGAGCGTTCAGGCCACGGTGATGTGAGTCCTGAAAGCTTCACGCTGTATGGCTCAGCACGTACTTTATATCACTTCAATGTAGCTAAATCAGGAGCTTACTAATATGAGCGATACGCCTAACAAAATTCCTCAAACTGAACCGCATCAATCTGCGACGTTTGATAAATTAACTAACTCACAAATCCGTCGTGCAGCTGCGACAGGTATTTATGACATCCGTGGCGGCGGCGCAAAACGTAAGTTGCCACACTTTGATGACTTGCTATTCCTAGGGGCTTCAGTCAGTCGCTACCCACTAGAAGGTTACCGTGAAAAATGCGGAACTGACGTAGTGCTTGGCACACGTTTCGCTAAGAAACCTATTCACCTAAAAACGCCAGTCACCATCGCTGGTATGAGTTTCGGTGCACTTTCAGCGCCAGCTAAAGAAGCGTTGGGTCGTGGTGCTGGTGCTGTAGGGACATCTACAACCACAGGTGACCGCGGGATGACACCTGAAGAACGTGGTCAATCTAAAACATTGGTTTACCAATATCTGCCTTCACGTTACGGCATGAATCCAGACGACTTGCGAAAAGCCGATGCGATTGAAGTTGTGGTTGGTCAGGGCGCTAAACCAGGTGGCGGCGGTATGTTGCTTGGTCAAAAAATTAGTGCGCGTGTTGCCAAAATGCGTTGCTTACCAGAAGGCATTGACCAACGTTCAGCATGTCGCCATCCAGATTGGACAGGCCCAGATGACTTGGAAATTAAGATTGCTGAAATCCGTGAAATTACTGATTGGGAAAAACCAATCTACGTAAAAATCGGCGCAACACGTCCTTATTTCGACGTGGCTTTAGCGGTCAAAGCGGGTGCTGACGTTGTGGTACTAGACGGTATGCAAGGTGGTACAGCGGCAACGCAAGAAGTATTTATCGAGCACGTGGGTATTCCTATCTTGGCTGCGATTCGTCCTGCCGTGCAAGCACTGCAAGATTTAGGCATGCACCGTAAAGTGCAGTTGATTGTGTCTGGTGGTATTCGTAACGGTGCTGACGTGGCTAAAGCCATGGCGCTTGGTGCTGATGCAGTGGCGATTGGTACAGCAGCTTTGATTGCAATGGGTGATAACGATCCAGCGCTTGAAGCTGAATACAACAAGCTAGGCACAACAGCAGGTGCATACGATGACTGGCATGAAGGTCGCGATCCAGCGGGTATTACCACTCAGGACCCAGAGTTGATGAAGCGCTTTGACCCTGTGAAAGGCGGTCAACGCTTAGCTAACTACCTCACGGTAATGACCATGGAAGCGCAAGTGATTGCCCGTGCTTGTGGTAAATCGCACTTGCATAACCTAGAACCAGAAGATTTAGTGGCATTAACACTAGAAGCTTCAGCCATGGCGAAAGTGCCATTGGCAGGTACAAACTGGATTCCAGGAGCTGGCAAATTTTAATCTCGTAGTTGTGTTCCCCTCAGTTTAATCGCTGAGCTTTAAGGGAGTAGGGTATGAACGGTTTAGTAATTTTAGCAAATGGGATCCTCCTCTTACATTTGCTTGATGCGCCCCAATTGTTCGGTTTAAAGCACCTTACTCCCTTTTCTTTTTTAAGAATGCTGCCTAACGCTTAATTGCGTGAAGCAGTTTTTTTTTGGACGGCATTTATTGTGCAGCAATAGATGCAGTTTTTTTGTGAAGGAGTATCAACAGGGAAGTTAGATAAGAAGAAAGTTGTAGTGGTAGTTGCAGTAAGCAGTAGTAGTAAAAGTAGTACATAAAAAGTTGATGAAAATCGACAAATTAGAAATAAAACCAATGGGAGATCATCATGAAACAAGACTTACAGTCGCGTATTCGTCGAATGTTTGTGCAAGATTGCATTATGGCTTGGGTAGACGTGGCATTACTTTGGGCCACAGTATTATTTGTGTTGTACTTCATCTTACAAATCGTTGAGGATCCCAATATCCGCCTCGTGATGTATATCAGTAGTTTCGCTTTAATTATCTTCAATACAGCATCTGTCAGTGCGATGACTAAGCACTTTGTGGATGACAAGCAATATATCTATGGCTTAGACATCAAGCACGTTGATGAAAACAGAGCCGCTAAAGCCGCTAGAAAAGCATAAGGAGAGACATCATGGTAAAACGTTATGAACCACCTAAGCAGCGTTGGTTTGGTCAAATCTTTGATAGTTTGTTCATTCTGGCACTGGTTTATCTTAGTTTGTTATTACCCTTGTTATTCAAAGCTGACGCCGCCGCTGACGCTGCGAATGCCGCTAAGGATGCGGTTAAACCAACTTGGGACTCTCTGCACCTAAGTCCTGTGGTGCAACAACAATGGGAAAAACTAGGTTACGACGCTGATAAAGCAGCAGCCCTCATCAACACCAAGTTTGACTACACGATAGACCCTTTATGGCTAGCCATTACGATAGTGGTCATTATTGGTTACTTTGTCTTTATGTTGAAAGTTTCAGATAAAGAATATCGTCAAGTTATTGCTGAAAAATTCGATTAATCAGCGCGAATTAAGGAGATCAAGATATGAGTATTTGGGATATTTTAAGTGATGCCGCTTGGATCATTTCCGCCGCGCTGTTGATTTGGATTGTAAAAGATGCCATCAGCGTTTCAAAACAATATGACGAAGAATACTTAATGAGTTCTCGCGAAGGCGAAGAATAAAAACTCGTTTTAGATTCCATTCAAGGGAGAGATTTAATGAGTACGACAACAGGAGATAAGGAGCATCGTATTTCGATGCTAAAAGTCCTTAACCCGTTCCATATTTGGGCGTTGGGGGTAGGCATTGTGTTGGTAGGTGAGTTTATGGGTTGGAACTTCTCAGTGGCAAAAGGCGGCGCTTATGGCTCCTTGATTGCTTGCTGGGTCATCGGCTTGCTATACACTTGCGTGGCGATGATAGATTCTGAAGTGACTTCAACAGTGGCGGCGGCAGGCGGGCAGTACACGCAGGCCAAGCATATTATTGGGCCACTCATGGCTTTTAACGTCGGCTTGTATCTGGTCATGGCTTACACCATGCTAGAGGCGGCGGATGCTTTAGTCGTGGGTGACTTAATGAAAGCTGGCGCTGAAGCACTCGGCCACATAGGGCTGGATACCAAGCCCTTTGTAGTGCTGACCATCGCATTCTTGGCATGGTTAAATTATCGTGGGGTATTTGCAACACTCACGCTTAATTTCATCATTACCTTTGTTGCGTTTTTAGCGATTTTGGCACTGTTTATCGCTGTAGAACCAACGCACCCAGGCGTGGTATTACAACATAAAGAATTGCTGACTAATTTGCCTTACGGCTGGATTGGTGTGGTGGCTTCATTGCAGTTTGGTATGTGGTATTACTTGGGGATTGAAGGCACTTGCCAAGCGGCTGAAGAAGTACGTTCAGCAGGTCGCGCAATTCCACTCGGCACTATGGGCGGCATGATGACTTTGTTAGTCGCTGCTTCGCTCACTTGGTACATCTGTGCTGGCTTAATGCCTTGGCAATATCTTGGTCAAGCGGTGACACCACTTTATGATGCAGGTACTTTAATCGGTAGCACTAAGCTACAAATCTTGTTGTTTATTGCGACAGGTTTTGCTGCAATTGCATCAGCTAATGGTTGTATTAATGATGCATCACGCGCTTGGTTCTCTATGGGCCGTGACCGTTATATGCCAGTGTTTTTCGGCGCCATTCATCCAAAATATCGCACACCCTATCGTTCGATTATTTTCTTGGTGCCGATTGCCGTGTCATTTGCATTTACCGGCTTGCTTGATCAAGTGATTACATTCTCTATTCTTTCTGGTTTATTGGGCTATACATTTATGTCGCTCAATATCGTTAAGTTCAGAAAAATGTGGCCACTAGGCAGCATCCACCGTGGTTATATCCATCCTTTCCATCCTATCCCTGCACTGACTTTGTTGGCTTTATGTTCAGCCACTTACTTTGCAACTTTCTTAGGTTATGGGTCATCACTACTTTCGATTATGGCTTTCTACATCGTTGCTTCTATCTGGTTTACTGTGCGTCGTTACAAATTCGTAAAACGCTCAGACCAGTTTACGATGCCGTGGCCACGTCCTAAGGGCTATTAAGTCATCAAGGCAGACGGGCTCATGCTCGTCTGCCTGATCACTTAAACCATATGAATTTCTTACTGATTACTGTCATGATTGCGATGGGCTACTGGCTCTATCGCCGGCATCAATCCGATTACCAAAAAACCAAACAAGCCCGTTTGCAACTATTCGATGAAGTGATGACACTGGTCGACGACGCTGTTGTAGAACAGTCTGGCTTGGAGTTTCCTCAGTTAAAGGGGTTTTATCAAGGATTTGAAGTCAAAATTGCGCTACTTGAAGATAGCTTGGCTGTCCGCAAAATACCGCCTTTGTGGTTAATGGTGACCATACAAGGTCAGCGCAAAATTGCGGGTAGTCTCGATATGATAGTGAGACCGCAAAATAATGAATTTTATAGCCCTGCTTGGCAATGGGAGGGCAATTTGCAAGCGCCTGCACACTGGCCACAACACTCAATTATCAAGTTTCAGGATACGCCTGCCGAGGTCGCGCTGATTGATGACTTGGTGCCGCAACTATTTGCGGATGACCATGCAAAAGAGTTGCTAGTCACGCCATGGGCGGTAAGGCTCACTTATATGGCAAGACAAGCGGAGCGTGGTGAATATCTCATTATGCGAAACGCAGTATTTAGTGCTGAGCCTCTGGCTAAAGCGCTTGTTGCAAAGGTGCTTAATCAAGCGATTGTTATTAGAACCGCCTTAGAAAAGGGAAAGTTAAATGAATCAGCATAGCATGCAACAAAATCCAAGCCCGCCACTTTCACCTAAACTGGTGTTACTCACCGCCATTTTTCTACCAGGCATGGGGCAGGTATTGAATAACTCAGTTAAACGCGGTCTGTTAATGGCGGTGTTTATGGTGGTGCTAGGATATTTCACCTCGCAGGTGGCTGATCCTAATGTGTCGATAGTTGGGCGCTATGCAGGTGGTTTTTTTGTTTATGCCATCTCGGTGATGGATGCTTATTACTGGGCAAAATACCGTTTGACGGTTTTTAATCAAGGCCGCGTGACTGAGTGAGGCTGTGTACCCCTTTAGAAGTAAGACTTAAAGGGAATTGTTAGCGCACATTAAATCGCGCAATATGCAAGCGAGTATGCTTTTACAGTGGCTTAAATGAGTTGCTTTAAAACATTCTCATCTCCTCACTGATTTTTTAATCAGTATTTTGAAGGTGGTTGGCTAAACAGCTAGCGTCATGGCGAATACATGAAATCAGCCGCCTTCTCTTTTTTAGAGTGAGTGTTTTTTGATGGCTTGCCCACAATTTTTTTAATGAACAGATTAAGCAATTGCCATGAACCTACCAATCGACTTTTCTACACAACACCTGCCTCCACAACCGATGGAGGATGTGCAAAATCTACCCGATGTCCGTGCAATTGCTATTGATAGAGTGGGCATTAAGGGAATTAGACACCCCATTCAAATTCAAGATAAAACAGGGCTGATACAGCACACAGTCGCCAGCTTTAATATGCTGGTGGCTTTGCCACATGATGTCAAAGGCACGCATATGTCGCGCTTTGTGGAGATTTTAAATAGCAACCAGCAAGCTTTTAGCCTGCCGTTTTTTGCGCAGATGCTGGACGGTATGGCGCAAAAACTAGAAGCAAATACTGGACGCATAGAAATGCAGTTTACATACTTTGTGAATAAAACTGCGCCTGTGTCTGGGGTAAAAAGTTTGATGGATTACGAAGTGAGTTTATTGGGTGAGCTGAAAGCAGACCAAACCAAAAGCGTGACGCTTAAAGTGTTGGTGCCAGTCACCAGCCTGTGTCCATGCTCTAAAAAGATTTCTAATTACGGCGCGCATAATCAGCGCTCTCATGTCACGGTGAGTGCCAAAGTATTGGCCGATATTCATATTGAAGACATCATTGATTTGGTAGAGGCACAGGCCTCAGCACAGCTCTATGGCTTGCTTAAACGCCCAGATGAAAAGTATGTCACCGAGTATGCTTATGACCACCCTAAATTTGTGGAAGACATGGTGCGTGATGTTGCCGCGCAACTCAATGCCGAGCCCCGCATCGGTGCTTATATGGTTGAGTGCGAAAATTTTGAATCCATCCATAATCACTCAGCGTTTGCGGTGATAGAAGGTAAACAGTGAGCCAGCATGAATGATCTCCATCCATTATTTTTAGAAGCGGCTGAGTCCATTGAGATGCAAGCGCAGGTCAGCCTTGCCCAACACAGCACGCAGATCGATCATCAAACTGTGGTGATTAGTCCAATTGAAGACATTATTGCCGATATCCGCCTTGGAAAAATGGTGGTGTTAGTGGATGAAGAAGATCGTGAAAACGAAGGCGACTTAGTCATCGCTGCCGAGTTTGTGACCGCAGATCATATTAATTTTATGGCCACGCATGGCCGAGGCCTGATTTGTCTGACATTGACGGAAGACCGTTGCAAACAGCTAAACCTAGCGCCTATGGTGCAACGTAACGGTGCAAAAATGGGCACCAATTTCACCGCCTCTATCGAAGCAGCCACAGGCGTGACCACAGGCATATCCACTGCCGATAGAGCGCACACCATTTTGACTGCGGTGAAGGTTGATGCGCAACCCGCTGATATTGTGAGCCCTGGCCATGTATTTCCTTTAATGGCACAAACAGGTGGCGTGTTGGCGCGTGCAGGCCACACTGAAGCGGGTTGTGATATTGCCGCATTGGCGGGTTTAAATCCTGCTGCGGTAATTTGCGAAATCTTAAAAGATGATGGCGAAATGGCACGCTTAAATGATTTGGTTAGCTTCGCCGCTACGCATGATTTAAAAATTGGCACCATTGCAGATTTGATTAATTATCGGAGTCAAACCGAGCGTTTAGTTTCACGGGTTGCGGAACGTGTGATTCAAACCGCTTATGGGGCGTTTAACTTAGTAGCCTTTCACGATACTACTGCTAATGAAACCCATCTAGCCTTGGTAAAAGGCGATATTGCCCAACATGATAGCGTGCTGGTAAGAGTGCATGAGCCGTTGTCAGTATTTGATTTATTAGATGCGAACAGTCTGCACCATAGCTGGAGCGTGCCGCATGCTATGAAAGCTATTGCAGAAGCAGGGGCTGGCGTCATTGTGATGTTAAGGCGGCAAGAAAGTGCGGAGGATTTACTGCGTACCATACAGTCGGCTGAGCAATCTATAAGCAATCACCACACACTGAAAGACTACGGCATAGGCGCACAAATTCTGCGTGATTTAGGCGTAACTAAAATGCGTTTAATGGCTGAACCTCGCAAAATTAGCAGCATGGC
>JBMSSY010000058.1:0-8013 GCA_049424605.1 Candidatus Methylopumilus sp. | reverse complement strand
CCGATAATCAGTTTGGCGGGGAAGGCGCTATCGGCCGCATTTAAATAAAAATCTAGGGTGTTGTCATCCAATACTTGTATATGGCTGATATTGGCAAACTCCGCACTCAGTGGCGAATCTTTTAATGCCAATAAAGATTGATAAGTGGCTTGCACATCGCTGGCATTGAGCTTGCTGCCATCATGAAAAGTACGCCCTGCCTGACCCAATACAAAACGATATTGGGTAGGACGAATCACCTGCCAAGTCGCCAAATCAGCCACTGGTTTTGAGCTGGCATCAAAACCCACCAGCGCACGATAAAGCAAACGATTAAGCCGTGCCGAAGCGGCATCTGTGGCGTAACGTGGGTCTAGGGTAATGGGGGCTTGGGCGACAGCAAAACGAATATCTTGGCGCGCTTGATAGTCTGCTTGCTGTTGGCAAGCGGCTAAGCCAGCCATCAAACATAACAGCGCAGCGATTTTTTTAAGCATAAATAAATTTAACGCTCAAACAAGGCGATGGATTCTACATGCGAGGTGTGTGGGAACATATTAATTACGCCAGCCGCCACCATGCGATAGCCTTTTTCATTCACCAAAATACCCGCGTCACGCGCCAAAGTCGCTGGGTTGCAAGACACATACACCATGCGCTGTGGGCCAAAGCTGGCATCGTTAGGTAAAGCGCTCACCAAAGCCATTGCCCCATCACGAGGCGGATCTATCAACCACTTATCAAAATGGCCTAAGCCTTGTAGCAATTCGGGCGTCATATCGAATAAGTCGGCTTCGGTAAACTGCACTTGCTCAGCAAGGCCGTTTAAAGCGGCGCTTTCACGGGCACGATGGACTAGCGTTTCTAGGCCTTCCATTCCCAAAACCTTGGCGCCAGAGCGTGCAATTGGCAAAGTAAAGTTACCCAAACCGCAGAAAAAATCTGCAATGTTTTCACCTTGTTGTGGCGCCAGCATTTGCATGGCACGACGAAGCATCACTTGGTTGATATGCGGATTCACCTGAGTGAATTCAGTTGGGTTAAACGGATAGCTTAAGTCAAACTCAGGCAATGAATAACTCAGCTTGGCGCCATCTAAGGGATAAAAAGGCTGAACGGTATCTAGGCCTTTGGTCTGCGTCCAAACTTGCACATCATAAGCATCGGCAAACGCTTTAAATAGCGCCTGATCTTGGGCATTGGGCGTTTCCATCAGACGGAATACTAAAACGACTGCATGCTCACCTACCGCCAATTCAATTTGCGGAATGGCATCACGTATGCTCATTTGAACAATCATGGCTTGTAAAGGCGCAATCAAGGCTGAAATACGCGCTGGCAACACTTCACAGCTATTCATATCGGCCACAAATGGCGTGGATTTTTCATTAAAGCCCACCAGCACGCGGTCTTTTTTCGGGACATATTTCACCCGCAAGCGGGCTTTATGCCTATAGCCCCAAGCAGGGCCATAAATCGGCGGCAAGATAGTTTCTGGTTTAACTTTGCCTATGTGGCGCAAATCATTCTCAAGCAAACGCTGTTTTGCCGCCACTTGCGCTGAAAAATCCAAATGTTGTAAAGCACAACCGCCACACATGCCAAAGTGCGGACATTTGGGCGTCACACGCAAATTGGAAGCTTTTAAAACCTGTTTGGTGTCAGCAAACTCATAACTCGACTTGATGCGGGTGGATTGGTAAGTCACCGTTTCGTTAGGCAAAGCGCCGCGAATAAAGATTGCTTTACCATCGACATGGGCAACACCGCGCCCTTCTTGGTCTAGAGATTCAATACGGGCGGTGCCTATGGGATTTTCAGATTTGAATTTTTTACGAGAACGCATTGCGGATAAACTTCACTACTCAAATAATTAATAAAATTAAGGCTGCCAAGCCGCCATAAACTCTTGCCAATGCGGCGCGGCGTCTGCTTGTAAAGTATCACGCACTAAAGCAATTTCACGGGCATAAGAAGCGGGGTTGAGCCGACCTCGCATTAATTGAAAACGTAAATACACCAAATAGGTATTCACCACATCGGTTTCGCAATAATTGCGTATCGCTTCTATCTCGCCTTGCTGATAAGCATCCCACACCTTGCTACCATCCATGCCCAGCTTGCCAGGAAAGCCGCACAATTGCGCCATATCGTCCAAAGGCGCATTGGCACGGCCTTGGTACATGGCGAGCAAGTCCATTAAATCTAAATGACGGGTATGGTAACGACTGATGTAGTTATTCCATTTAAACTCTTTGTCATCATCGCCCATATCCCAATAGCGAGGCGCCTGAACGCCATGTATCAAGCCACGGTAATGCAATACGGGAAAATCAAAACCGCCCCCATTCCAAGACACAATATTAGGCGTGTATTTTTCAATGCCATCAAAAAAGCGTTGAATTAACTGACCTTCTGGCTCATTGGGTGCGCCTAATGACCACACTTTAAAGTTATCGGCTTCACGCAGTACGCAAGAAATCGCCACCACACGGTGCTGATGCAAAGGTAAAAACTCACTGCCGTTATGCTGACGACGTTGATGAAAGGCTATCTTTGCCACATCATCTGCCGAAGTCTCAGCAGGCAAGCCCAGCAAGCCTTTTAAGCCATTGGTATCGGGGATGGTTTCAATATCGAAGACTAGGGTCGGCATCACGATGGGAATACTCCTGTCGATAAATAACGGTCGCCACGGTCACAGGCAATCGACACAATCACCGCGTTTTCGACTCGGTTAGCCAGTTGCAAAGCCGCGTATAAAGCGCCACCTGTGGAGATGCCCGCAAAAATGCCTTCTTCACTGGCTAGGCGACGCGTGGTTTTTTCTGCGTTGGCTTGGCTTACATAAATCAGCTCATCGACATTTTTCGGATGATAAATGCTGGGCAGATAGGCTTCTGGCCATTTACGTATGCCAGGGATTTGCGAGCCATCTTCGGGCTGAACCCCGATAATTTGAATCTGAGCATTCTGCTCTTTTAAGTAACGAGAAGTGCCCATAATGGTGCCTGTGGTGCCCATGCTAGAAACAAAGTGCGTGACTTTGCCTTGGGTGTCACGCCAAATCTCAGGGCCTGTACCCTCATAGTGCGCCAGCGGATTATCTTCGTTGCTGAACTGATCAAGCACAAAGCCCTCGCCCTCGGCTTGTAATTTCGTAGCGACATCACGCGCCAATTCCATACTGCCATCTTTAGGGGTCAGTAATAATTCAGCCCCAAACGCTTTCATGGTTTGCCTACGCTCTATGCTTTGGTTTTCGGGCATGACCAATAGCATCTTATAACCCTTCATTGCCGCCGCCATCGCTAAAGCAATGCCTGTATTGCCTGAAGTAGCTTCGATTAAGGTATCGCCCGGCTTAATGTCGCCACGCATCTCAGCTCGCGTAATCATAGAAAGCGCGGCGCGGTCTTTGACTGAACCCGCTGGATTATTACCTTCTAGTTTTAGCAAAATGGTATTACTGCTATTGCCTAACATACGCTTTAGCTTAACCAAAGGGGTATTGCCGACCAGATCTTCTAAATGTTGATACATAAATTTTCTTTGTGAATTTACTTAATGCGCTTATTAGCAATTAACAGCGCATAAGCCGCCAAGGTCAAAAACGCCATCAGCGCTAATTGCGGAATACTGAAGCCTAAAAATGTCCAATCTATGGTGGCGCAGTCGCCAGTCCCGCGAAACACCAGCGTCAAGGCCTTTTTGAGTGGAAAATTATCGAACATATAATCAAAGCCCACGCCACAATCAACTAACATTTGATCTTTGTGTACTTGTAGCCACCAATGGCGAATCGCCACACCACCGCCGCCAACCGCCGTAAGGATTTGCAACAGGGCATATAATTTGACCCAAGCAGGTTTTTGCGGATGGTGTATGGCGGCAATCAAAAACAAAACACCCAAGCCCATAAAGATAATGCGCTGTGAAATACACAAGGGGCATGGCTCTAATTTGTACTGTGTTTGTATCACCAAAGCCAAAACCACTAAACCATAACTGAGCAAAAAGCCCAGTAAATAAGCAGTGCGACCAGCGAGTATTTTGTTCAACATATTTAATATCCAATCCATACCAATACCAGCATGCTCATCCTTTATAATGACAAGCAACCATTTAGCCTAGATTGTAACGGATAAAACCTAATGATAGACACAGAACAAGTGAGTATTGCCACACCGCATGTATTCAGCGTGAGTGAACTTAACCGCTTGGCAAAAGAAGTGCTTGAGCAAAGTTTTCCGCTATTTTGGGTTTCTGGTGAAATCTCCAATCTCACCCGTGCGGCTTCTGGTCATTGGTATTTCTCACTCAAAGATGCAGGCGCGCAAGTTCGCTGCGTGATGTTTCGTGGTCGCAACAGCTATTTAGATTGGATTCCCAAAGAAGGCGATAAAGTCGAAGCGCGTGCTTTAGTAACGCTTTATGAAGCGCGTGGCGACTTTCAGCTCACCATAGAATTTTTGCAACGGGCTGGCGCTGGGGCTTTATTTGAGGCGTTTGAAAAGCTCAAAACCAAATTACAGCAAGAAGGTTTATTTGACCCTGCTTTTAAACAAGCGATTCCAGCACATCCCAAGCAAATCGGTATTGTCACATCGCCTGATGCGGCGGCATTACATGATGTGCTGACCACCCTTAAACGCCGTATGCCTAGTATTCCTGTCATCATCTACCCCACCCCTGTTCAGGGCAAAGGGGCGGCGGCACAAATTGCCAAGGCGATTGATAGCGCACATCAAAGAAATGAGTGCGATGTGCTGATTATTTGCCGCGGGGGCGGCAGTATGGAAGATTTATGGCAGTTTAACGAGGAGATGGTAGCGCGTTCGATTGCAAACTGCCGCATCCCGACCATTAGCGGGGTGGGTCACGAAACTGATTTTACTATCTGTGATTTTGTCGCTGATCGTCGTGCCGCAACGCCAACAGCCGCGGCTGAGCTGGCATCCCCTTCACGTGATGCCTTGTTAAACAAACTCAGGCAATTGGGATTACAGCTCAATAAAAACAGCCAAGATACACTGAGCCAACGTGCTCAGATGTTAGATTATCTAGCCCGCCGCTTAGTCTCACCCTCACAACAAATCGCACAACAAAAGCAACAGTTAACGCAGTTGGGCTACCGACTCGGTTTAGGCATGCAACAACAACTGCATCGCCAGCAAAACAGCCTAACGCAAATCGAACAAAACTTACACCACCTGAATCCGCAAGCGGTACTAACGCGGGGTTATGCCCTCGCGCAAACGCAAACAGGACAAGTCATCAGCAATAGCGCACAAATTAAAGCGGGGGATGTCATCAACCTGACTTTTGGCTTGGGAGAAGCAGAAGCAGTCATCGCAAAAACCTCATCCAACAATATTTAGTGCCGCATTAGCATTCTGCTATTGGTTTAGTGTTTAAGTTGATTGATAATAGCGTTTTGAGTCTACAAGCTGATTTTTAATGTCATCCACCTCTGGCAGTAAAACCAAACTTTCCGCGTTAACTTTAGCGGCCCTAGGCGTAGTATTTGGTGATATCGGCACCAGCCCGCTTTACACCATGAAAGAAGTGTTCTCAGTTGGTACCCATCCCGTACCACTCAACGAAGCCAATATGTTCGGCATTTTGTCGCTGATCGTTTGGGCGCTGATTATGGTTGTTTCAGTCAAATATGTCGCCTTTATTATGCGTGCTGACAACCGCGGAGAAGGCGGCATTATGGCCTTGCTTGCACTGGCCTCGCGCCACGCAGGCGGCGATAAAAAGATGCAACATACCATTATGCTGTTAGGTATTTTGGGCGCTTGTATGTTCTATGCTGACGGCATGATTACGCCAGCAATTTCTGTGCTTTCTGCGGTGGAAGGCTTAGAGGTCGCGGCGCCAGCGCTACACCCACTGATTATTCCTGTCACACTCATCGTCATTGTTGGTTTATTTTGGGCGCAAAGCAAAGGCACAGCACTGGTAGGTGCTTTTTTTGGCCCGATTATGTTGCTGTGGTTTGGCTCATTGGCTTTACTCGGCATGCAAAGCATTATGCAATACCCCACCATTTTGCACGCGCTTAACCCTTATTATGCTTTTCAGTTCTTTCATGCTGCTCCTTGGATCGCCTTTGTGGCGCTAGGCGCTGTTGTGCTTGCAGTGACGGGCGCCGAAGCTTTATATGCAGACATGGGGCACTTTGGGCCTTTCCCCATTAGGTTAGCTTGGTTCGGCTTTGTATTGCCTTCATTAATCATCAATTACTTCGGTCAGGGCGCGCTTATTCTCTCTGATCACCAAGCTGTGGAAAACCCATTTTATTTGCTGGCGCCAGAGTGGAGTTTATTTCCATTAATTTTATTAGCCACCCTCGCCGCGGTGATTGCGTCACAAGCCGTTATTACAGGCGCGTTTTCAGTCTCACGCCAAGCCTTGCAACTAGGCTATTTGCCCCGCATGCACGTAGAACACACTTCTGAAAGCCATGAAGGCCAAGTCTATATGCCGCGCGTGAACTGGGGCTTGATGCTGGCGATTATGGTATTGGTATTAGGCTTTAAGTCATCAGGCAATCTTGCCGCGGCTTACGGCATTGCTGTGACTGGCGATATGGTGATTACCTCATTACTGGCAGGCATAGTATTCCACCATATGTGGGGCTGGGGCAAACTGCGAACAGGGGCTTTGGTGCTGACCTTCCTCACCGTTGACGTTTCTTTCTTTACTGCCAACGTGCTTAAAATCCCTGATGGTGGCTGGGTGCCACTGGTAATAGGCATTTTTATTTTCACGTTGATGGTGACATGGAAAACTGGTCGCTCCTTGCTGTATGCCCATCTTAAAAACGATGCAATGGAGCTTGGCCCTTTTATTGAGGCGATTGGTCAGCATCCGCCAGCACGCGTGCCTGGCACCGCGCTATTTATGACGCCAAATCCTGATGGTGTGCCGCACGCCATGTTACACAACCTCAAACACAATAAAGTGTTACATGAAAAAGTGGTGATATTGACTGTGCGCTTTTCAGATTTTCCGCATACCCCTAAAGAGGAGTTGGTCTGTGTGGAAAAATTGCCGCACGAATTCTACCGAGTCACCGTTAACTATGGCTTTAAAGATGAGCCTGATTTGCCACGCGATTTGGAACTATGCGCCGCACAAGGCCTAGCGCTAGATTCTATGGATACATCATTCTTTGTGGGCAAAGAGATTTTAATCGCTTGCGAAAGCCCAGACATGGCACTTTGGCGTAAGAAAATCTTTATCGGACTATTTAGATCGGCCGAAACGATTACCAACCAATTTAAACTTCCGCCTAACCGCGTGGTTGAACTTGGCTCTCAAGTCAGCTTCTAAAGAAAAACCTTTGATTAAAAGTAGCGCATGATGAAAATGTTTAAAGACCAATTTTTCTCACTTTTACTTGTTGGCTTAATCTCTAGCCAGCTTGTCGGCTGTGCAACCACCACCAATAAAGGCGCGGTTGGCGTAGAGCGCAGTCAATTTATGATGCTCTCAAGCAAACAAGTTGAAACCATGTCATTGCAAAGTTATTCGCAAACATTAAAAACAGCCAGCGACAAAAAAACCTTGAATACTGACCCTGCCATATTAGCCAGAGTTCGCGGCATTTCAGAGCGTTTAATTGCCCAAACTGTGGTGTTCAGGGCAGATGCCAAAAACTGGAAATGGGAAGTGAATGTTGAAAAAAATGATCAGATAAACGCTTATTGCATGCCAGGCGGAAAAATCATGGTGTTTACTGGGCTGATAGATAAGCTTCAAGCCACCGACGATGAACTTGCCGAAGTGATAGGCCATGAAATCAGCCACGCGCTGCGTGAACATGGACGTGAACGTATGTCGCTTGCCTATGCACAAAAAGGCGGACTTGCTGTACTTGCCGCCGTGATAGGCTCACAGAAAAACGCCGCCACTGGCGTGGCTTTAGGTGGCGCGGCCTTGGGCTCACAACTGTTTTTCGCGCTTCCAAACTCACGCACACAAGAAACCGAAGCTGATCGCATGGGCTTAGAATTGGCGGCA
>JBMSSY010000057.1:0-8074 GCA_049424605.1 Candidatus Methylopumilus sp. | reverse complement strand
AGCTCTTCTTTAATAATATGAACTTGCTTACGGGTTTCTACGTCTTTTAGCACGGCGCGGGCAGTATTCAGTACCGCCATTAAGGTGGTTGGAGAAACCACCCAAACATTTTTCGCCATCGCATAATCAACAATATCACGATGATTAGCGTGTATCTCGGCAAATACCGCTTCCGCAGGAATAAACATCACTGCGCCATCTGAAGTCACATCTGCAATAATGTACTTGCTCGCAATATCATCAACGTGTTTTTTGACGTCCGCTTTAAACTGCCGCTGTGCGTTCACTTTATCGAGATCACTTACCCCGTTTTCATACATGCGGTGATAATTCTCAAGTGGGAACTTAGAGTCTACCGCCACCAAGCCTGTAGGCTCTGGCAAGAACAAAGCACAATCAACACGAGTGCCATTAGCCATGGTGTATTGCATCTCATAAGTGCCATTGGGCATCACATTGCGCACCAAGCCTTCTAGCTGAACTTCGCCAAAAGCGCCTCGTGAGCGCTTATCGCCAAGCAAGGCTTGCAGGCTAACCACATTGGTCGTTAAACCATCAATTTTTTCCTGTGCTTTATCTATGGTCGCCAAGCGCTCCATCACCCGCACAAAAGTGTCGTTTGTTTTCTTAAAGCCTTCATCCAAGCGCTCAGAAACTTTACCGCTAATTTCTTCTAAGCGGGCATCAACCACTTTGCTCAAGCTTTCCACGCTGGCGGTTAGCTGCAAAGTCGCATGACGCATGGTAGCTTGAATCAATTCCTGTTCAGCCTTGCCCTGCTCTGCCAGTGTGATGTGGAGTTTTTCGATGACGTTTTCACGGGTTTGCGCAAGGCTGGCTGTTTGCGCGGTTTGTAGGGCTTGCATTGCTTCACGGGTTTGCGCTAATTCTTGCGCTACCGCCACACGCAAACGCTCGCTAGACTCTTGCGATGATGCATTTAATCTATCACCCAACTTATTTAAGCCATCGTTTAAATCCAGCAGCATTGCCCTATGTTTTTCTTCTAGCTGAGCAAGCAAATGAACTTCGGCGTTGGGCTTATTTGCAGACTGACGTAACAGCACTAGCAACAAAAGCAGTGCGAGGACGGAAGTGACTAATGTGAATATTTCTAGCATGTCGACAATTATACCCCAAGCAATCTTCTATCACTTGATGCATCAATAAAGGCTGAAATATTGTAAAATTGCTAGCATAAGCATTACTACTAATAAAATATTTGAGGATACTTTCGTGAACATTCAAAGTCATATCGTTGATTTACCAACTCCTACCGGCATTATGCGCACTTATGTGCACCGTCCTGCTGGCGAAGGCGCTTATCCTGCCATTTTATTTTATTCAGAGATTTTTCAACAAACTGGCCCGATTGAGCGCGCAGCGCGATTTATGGCGGGTCATGGCTATGCGGTGTTAGTGCCTGAAGTATTCCATGAACTCAATCCGATTGGCACCGTGCTTGGCTATGATGATGCTGGTCGCGACAAAGGCAATGCAGATAAATCTGCAAAAGACGTGCAAGGCTATGACACTGACAACGAAGCCATGATTGCTTTTGTGAAAAAACAGGATTGGTGCACTGGCGACATCGGCGCGATGGGTTTCTGCATTGGCGGACATTTAGCTTTCCGCGCAGCTTTGCAAAAAGACGTTAAATCAACTGCATGTTTCTACGCTACTGACCTACACACGCAAGTGATTCCGAACAAAGCGGGTCAACACAGCATGGAAAATTTGGACAAAATCCAAGGTGAGTTACTCATGATTTGGGGTAAGCAAGATCCCCATATTCCTGCTGCGGGCAGAGCTAAAGTGTATAGCGACTTGAGCGCAACCGATATCAAATTTACTTGGCATGAGTTTAATGGCCAACACGCTTTTATGCGTGACGAAGGTGAGCGTTATGATCCTCAACTAGCTTCAATGGGTTATCAATTGGCACTGCAAATGTTCAGTCGAACATTGCGCTAAACCAACAAAAAGGTTCTAATAAAAAAGGGGCTAAAAGCCCCTTTTTTATTGTTCAACTATTCCTTAGCTGGATGCTTATTTGGATAAAAAGGCTAAATCTGCTTTTAAATCTTCTACATGCTCTAAACCCACCGCAACACGCACCAAGGCATCTGTAATTCCAGCCGCCGCTCTTGCTTCCGCAGTAACACGACTATGCGTTGTGCTAGCAGGGTGTGTGATGGTGCTTTTGGTGTCGCCTAAGTTAGCGGTAATTGAAATCAGCTTAGTGGCATCAATCAGCGCCCAAGCTGCCTCTTGTGCAGTTTGACCAGCTTTAGGTTTCAGCTCAAAACTGACAATACCGCCACCGTTGCTTTGTTGTTGCATGGCAAGCGCATATTGCGGATGAGATTTAAGCCCTGGGTAGAAAACACGCGCGACCAATGGTTGAGCTTCTAACCAAGTCGCTAAAGCCAAAGCATTTTTAGCGTGAGCTTCCATACGCACAAACAAAGTCTCAAGACCTTTTAAGAACACCCAAGCATTAAACGCACTCATGGTGACGCCTGCGGTGCGTAAAAATGCGTAGATGGGCTCCATATGGACTTTAGATCCCAGCACTGCACCGCCCAAGCATCTACCCTGCCCATCGATATATTTAGTAGCAGAATGAATGATGATGTCGGCACCCAATGCTAATGGTCGCTGAATGGCTGGCGTACAAAAACAATTATCCACCACCAATAAAGCACCGCCCTGATGCGCAACCTTAGCTAATGCAGCGATATCTCCGACTTCTGTCAGCGGATTTGATGGCGTTTCAACAAATAACAATTTAGTTTTTGCGGTCATGGCGGGTTGCCATTCAGCCACATCGGTCAATGAAACGAATGTGACTTCCAAACCCCATCTTTTCATGATATTGCTAAACAACTGAACGCTAGTGCCAAATATGCTGCGAGAAGCCACAATATGGTCGCCGGCACTACACAAACCCATGACACAAGCCAAAATAGCAGACATGCCGCTTGAGGTCGCTACGCATTGCTCAGCGCCTTCTAATGCCGCCAACTTGTCCTGAAACATAGACACTGTTGGGTTGGTAAACCGCGAATAGATATTGCCTGGCTCTGTGCCGCCAAAGCGCGCTGCTGCTTGTGCCGCGCTCTTAAAGCGAAAACTAGAATTGAGAAATAAGGCTTCCGAATTCTCACCAAACTCTGTAGTTTGAGTGCCCGCACGCACCCCTAAAGTTTCGGGATGCCATTCACTTTGATCAAGCCCTTTAAAATCTATATTTGTTGCCATATGATTACCTTTACTTGCCCCGACGGGGACATAAAAAAACCCGTTTTGCGATTAGGCTAAAACGGGTTTGCTTATATAGCACTCGCTTTAGCTGAATTTATTTAGCGCCCGCAAGCTGAGCCATGCCATCAAGCAACTCAAATCAGCGCATTTCCATACTATCCTTCAAGCTCAAAATCGTCAAGCAAGAGGCGTCAACATTAGCTAGCTAGCTTCTTCCTCGTGTTCTTTAGCGTTGACGAGATTTAAGTCCATTTGCGTAATTGAGTTTGCTGGCTTTTTGACTTTTTCGCCATCGCCGCGGGCGGATTCAATGGCTGTTAAATAAGCTTCGTTGATATCGCCAGTGACATATTGACCATCAAAACATGAGCAATCAAACAGCTTAATATTAGGATTGCTTAAACGCACAGCAGCAACCAAAGCATCTAAATCCTGATAAATCAGTGCATCCGCACCGATTTCTTTGCAAATTTCTTCATCAGTACGGCCTGTTGCCAATAACTCATTCCGTGTCGGCATATCAATGCCATAGACATTGGGAAACCTGACTGGAGGCGCCGCAGAAGCAAAGTAAACTTTATTAGCGCCTGCATCGCGTGCCATTTGTACGATTTGTTGTGAGGTAGTACCACGCACAATTGAATCATCAACCAACAACACGTTCATGCCCTTAAATTCCATACCGATAGGGTTAAGTTTTTGGCGAACTGATTTTTTACGTAGGGCTTGGCCCGGCATAATAAAAGTGCGGCCTATGTAACGGTTTTTGATAAAGCCTTCACGATAAGTGAGATTGAGCGCGTTCGCTAATTGCAACGCACTTGGGCGGCTAGTATCTGGGATTGGAATCACTACATCAATTTTTAAATCTTTCCATTCACGTTTGATTTTCTCAGCCAGACTTTCACCCATATGCAAACGTGTTTGGTAGACAGAAACACCATCAATCAGTGAATCTGGGCGGGCCAAATACACGTACTCAAAAATACATGGATTTAATGTGGCTTTATCATCGCATAGACGTGAGTAAAAATTACCATCCATGTCGATAAATACCGCTTCACCCGGCGCTACATCGCGCACCAGTTTAAAGCCAAGCACATCCAGCGCAACACTTTCTGAAGCAACGATATATTCCACGCCTTTTTCAGTTTCGGCCTTACCAATGACTAAGGGGCGAATGCCATGTGGATCACGGAAAGCAAGCAAGCCAAAATTAGCTACCATCGCTACCACTGCATAAGCGCCTTTTACTCGTCTATGCACACCAGCCACGGCATCAAAAATCATGTCTGAATTAAGCACGGCGCTATGGGCTGTTTGTTCGATTTCGTGCGCGAGTACATTGAGTAAAACTTCAGAGTCAGAACTGGTATTGATATGACGTAAATCTTGACGGAACATCTCTTGTTTTAATTGTGCAGAATTGGTCAAGTTACCGTTATGACCAAGCACAATGCCAAAAGGTGAGTTCACATAAAATGGTTGCGCTTCAGCGGCGGATGATGAGCCAGCGGTCGGATAACGTACATGAGCAATACCCGCATTGCCTTGCAAACTACGCATATGACGCGTTTGAAACACATCTTGCACGAGGCCGTTATTTTTGTGCATATAAAAAGTATTGCCATCGCAGGTGACTATACCTGCCGCATCCTGACCGCGATGCTGCAACACCAACAAACCATCATAGAGTAACTGGTTAACTGGGTTTTTACCGACAATACCGATAATTCCACACATTGTTTATTTAGCCTTTTGTCACTTAAAATTCTATTGTTGAGATACTACCGTACTTGAGATATTAGCGTACTAGCTTTCTATCATGCTCAGCTTGAACGCTTATTTTACGATGCACGACACCGCATTGACTAATCGTATTTAACACGCTCAGCAATGGCTGATGGCACCCATGGCAAAGCACTAAACACCATCGCCTCCAAAGGGGCGCTAAACATCGCATTTCGCCATGCAATATCTTTAGGAAAGTCAGTCAGGCCTCCAAGAAACACCAACACACCAACTATCATGATGCCGCGTAATGTGCCAAACACGGCGCCTAATCCGCGGTCTACCCAGCTTAAGCCGATTTTTTTAAACACTTGTGACAGCGCAATCGCAAGCAAACTGCTGACTAGCAAGGTTGCTAAAAATAAAATAATAAAACCTGCAAGGTATTGCAGACTTTCGGTTGGAATGGCTTTAGGTAGTAAAGGTGCGAGTTCTAATGTATAGGTTTTTGCCACAAAAAATGCTGCAATCCAGCCCAGCAATGCCAAAACTTCACGCACCAAGCCACGCATAATGCTAAAGAATACGGACAAGCCGACTATCGTTAGGACTACATAATCAAAAATTGTCATTCATTACCTATCACTGCATCGTTCAAACCGAGTGATTTCACTTTTAGCAATGCAGTTTCAGCATCTTTTTTCGTTGTGAATAAACCAACGCGCAAGCGTGTTTTTTTACCTTTTGAAGTGTCAATTAAATCCACGCGAGATTTTAAGCCTCTTTCGGTCAATTTAGCTTGTATCAGCTTGACCCTATCAGCATCTGAAAATACGCCGATTTGGATATAGTAATTGCCTGTAGCCGTATCTGTTTTATCTTCTTCTTTTTTTGGCGCTTGCAGCTCTTGCGCAGCAGGTACTGGCTCTGCTGGCTTGGCCTCATTAGTGCTTGCTGAGTTAACAGCAGTTTGACTATCTGCAACACTGGGATTGGCGGTGGGCGCTTGAGTGTCGGCAGTTGGCGCAACTGCCTCAGCCTTGCCCATTTCATCGCCGTCTTTTGCTTTTAATTGCGTATCCTGACTAGGGATAGAAATCACAACATCTTCTCTTGGCGCTTGCGCTGCCTTATCTTGAAGCAGCATAGGCAATAAAACGATCATCAGCAAAACCAGCGCAACGGCACCGACTAATCGCCTTCTCGCTCTTTTTTTAAACTGAATCTCTTGTTCACCTTGAGATTGCAAGTTATCTTGCGCCATTGTGCTCTTCCTATGTTTAAAGCTATGTGTTTTTAGGCTGTGTTCTAAAGCTTGCTGCTTGTATCACACGCATCACTTCTGCCACTGTGAAAAATGATCCTAATATGATAATTCTATCATTTTCATCAGCATCAATACAGGCTTGCTCATAAGCATTTGCAATGCCTTCAAACAATCGAATGCTGGCGTAGGGTAACTGATCATGCACCAAGCGTTTAATCAACTCACCGTCTGCGCCACGCACATGACTAATCCCTGAAACGTACCAAACATCAATCTCATCAGCGAGCGCTTGTACTACGCCCGCAATATCCTTATCTGCCAACATTGCAAATACCGCAATGGTACGGCCTGTGGTCTCGGTATTCTTAAGATTGCTGGCTAGCGATTTAGCAGCATGAGGATTATGCGCCACATCCAAAATCACATCGGGTTTAGCGGAGAGGTATTGATAACGACCATGTAGCCTCGCTGTTAACAAACCCTGAAAAATTGCGGCTTGCTTAACCGCCAAGGTCGCTTGCAATAACTGGATAGCGGTGATTACGCAGGCGGCGTTATATAGCTGAAAGTCGCCAATCAAGGCGGGCATAGGAATATGCGCCAACACAAAATCTTTAGCCTGATAGCGCCAATCTTGCTGATGCGCTTCAAAATCAAAATCCACTTTTATCCGTGCTAGCTTTGCGCCGATTTTTGTTGCGTAATCAAGCAAGGATTGAGGTGGATTAGGGTCGCCACAAATCGCTGGCACATTGCTTCTAAAAACACCTGCTTTTTCGGCCCCAATAAGCTCACGGGTATCGCCTAAAAAGTCCATATGATCTAAATCTATACTGGTGACGATGGCACAGTTTGGCTCAAACACATTGACAGCATCTAACCTGCCGCCCAAACCAACTTCCAAAATAGCCACATCCACTTTTGACGCACAAAAATGCCACATGGCGGCCAATGTGCCGTATTCAAAATAGGTTAACTGAATATCTTGTCTAGCCAATTCAACTGCTTGAAAGGCGCGAATTAAATCTTGATCGGCAATTTCCTCGGTAGCAACCCGCACCCGCTCGCTGTAGCGCAATAAATGTGGTGAGGAGTAACTGGCAACACGATAGCCTGCGGCGTGATAGATATGCTCCAACATGGCACAAGTGGAGCCTTTACCATTGGTGCCAGCAACCGTGATAATAGGGAAATTAATTTGCAGATTTAATCGCTGTTTGACTTGATTGACCCGCCCCAAGCCCATTTCAATATCTTTGGGATGTAAGGCTTCTATATAAGCAAGCCAGTCGTTCAAGTCAAAATCAGCGTTAATTTTTTTTGACCAATCAGGAAGTTCGGGCAATTTTGTGTGTTGATCCTTGCATCGTCATTACGGTATTAATGCAATGCTTAAAGTGAAGGGGCCAATGGCAATTTCATTAGGTTGGCAATCAGCAGGGATAATTTATCACGCATCTGACGACGATCAATAATAATATCCACCGCACCGTGATCAACCAAAAATTCTGCGCGCTGGAAGCCATCTGGCAAGGTTTCACGCACGGTTTGCTCAATCACTCGTGGCCCAGCAAAGCCAATCAAAGCTTGTGGTTCAGCCACAATGATATCGCCCAACATGGCAAAACTGGCTGAAACACCGCCCATGGTTGGATCGGTTAATACTGAAATATAAGGCAAGCCTGCTTGGCTTAACTTAGTTAAAGCAGCGCTCGTTTTAGCCATTTGCATCAAAGAAAACAAACCTTCTTGCATACGCGCGCCGCCACTGGCAGATATACAGATAAATGCTGATTGGCTATCAATGGC
>JBMSSY010000056.1:0-8261 GCA_049424605.1 Candidatus Methylopumilus sp. | reverse complement strand
CAAAACCACCACCATAGGTAAATTGGCGCATTTATTTCAAGCAGAAGGCAAGTCGGTATTAATCGCTGCTGGCGATACCTTTAGAGCCGCTGCCCGCGAACAGCTACAAGCTTGGGGCGAACGCAATCAGGTGCATGTGGTTGCTAGCGAAGGCGGCGATGCGGCGGCAGTGATTTTTGATGCTATCAACTCAGCCCAAGCAAAAGGCATAGACGTGGTCTTAGCCGACACTGCGGGGCGCTTGCCTACTCAACTGAATTTAATGGAAGAAATCAGCAAAGTAAAACGAGTAATTAATAAAGCCTTACCCGGCGCACCGCATGAGATCTTACTGGTGCTAGATGCAAACACAGGTCAGAATGCCGTCATGCAGGTACAAGCTTTTGACGATGCATTAGGCGTCACTGGTTTGGTATTAAGCAAGCTGGATGGCACCGCCAAAGGTGGCGTGATTGCTGCCATTGCACAAACCCGCCCCATCCCCATTAGATTTATAGGAGTGGGCGAATCCATAGAAGATTTACGCCCTTTTAAAGCTAGCGAATTTGTAGAGGCATTATTTGAATGATTAAATTCGACCAAGTCAGCAAACGCTATCCCGCCAGCTTTGATGCCATTAAAAAAATCTCATTTGAGATTAATCAAGGCGATTTAGTATTTGTCACAGGCGCTTCTGGCGCAGGCAAAAGCACATTGCTAAAACTGATTGCTGGCCTTGAGCGTCCAACTACTGGCACGGTATTAATTAACCATAAAAACGTCAGTCAATTAAAAGCCGCGGCTATCCCGTATTTGCGCAGAAACTTTGGCTTGATTTTTCAAGACCACAAATTGCTTTACGATCGCAATTGCTATGAAAACGTTGCTCTGCCGCTATACATCAATGGCATCTTAGGCGAAGAAGCGGCCAAACGCATTCGTGCCGCTTTAGATAAAGTAGGCTTGCTCAATAAAGAAAAGTCTATGCCCATTACACTTTCAGGCGGCGAGCAGCAGCGCTTAGCGATTGCTCGTGCGGTGGTGAGTCGCCCTGGCATTTTGATTGCTGATGAGCCAACAGGCAATCTGGACGAAAGCTATGCCGCAGATATTTTGAGCTTTTTATATGCGTTTCAACAAGTGGGGGTGACCGTGATTATTGCCAGCCATGAGCTACCGCACAATATCCCAGACAATATGCGAAATGCATTCAAAGTATTGCACTTGCAACATGGAGAACTATTCCTATGAAACTATGGCTCAACCAATATTTTCAGCCATTGAAGATGGTGCTTGGTCGCATGCGTCAGCAATTATTAGCCACGGTTTTAATGTGCTGTGTGATGGGCGTAACGCTTTCACTTCCAGCCGTGCTATTCACCATCATCGACAATCTAGGGCAACTAGCCAGCAGCTTAGAAAGCAAACCTCAAATCAGTTTGTTTTTAAAACTCAACACCCCCAATAGCGCGCAAGCAGAGATTGAATCGCAGTTAAAAAAACATCCTGCCATTGCCAACTATGAATTTGTCAGCAAGAAAAGTGCTTGGGAGCAGTTTCGACAAAACCCTGCAAGCGCCGACATGAGCGCAGGCTTGGATAAAAATCCGCTACCCGATGTTTATTTAGTCACGCCGAAAGAGATTACCCCAGACAGCATTCAACATTTACAACAAGAGATGCAAAAATGGAACGGCGTGGAGCTTGCACAAGTCGATGCGAGTTGGATTAAGCGTTTAGATACCATGCTTAAATTAGGCAAAAAAGCGACTTTTGTATTAATGCTATTACTTGGATTTGCGCTAATTGCCATTATTGGCAACACTATTCGTTTGCAAATCATGACGCAGCTTGAAGAAATCGAGGTCAGCAAATTGATAGGCGCTACCAATCAATTTATTCGTCGTCCATTTTTATATACAGGCACGTTGTACGGCCTTGGTGGCGGCTTAGCCGCCTTACTCATCTTGCTGGCGGTGGTCAAATTATTTAACACCTCGATTGCTGAAATTGCCGACTTATACGCCAGCCAGTTCAGGCTCAGCATGCCTAGCGTAAAAGTGACCGTCACTATGCTCGTCATCGCTGTTAGCTTGGGTTGGTTAGGTTCATTTGTCGCCGTTAACCGTTCATTAGCCAAGATTGAAAAACTATAACGCCATCTATTGGGGCACAGCCCTTAAACGATACGCACAATGAAGCTCCCTTGGACCACCAGCGCGCAGAAAATTGCCGCCATCAATGCCGATTTAGCCGTCTCGCAACAGGCGTTTTATCTACCGCCCAAAGGCGACGCACATCTCAACATTCGTATCAGCCGCAACACCAGCTTTGCGATTTTGATCTCATTGTTGATTCATGCACTGTTACTATTTTTTGTATTACCTAGGCTGATTAAACCCAATAGCGTTTTTCCGCCACCACTCGCGCTAACAATTACGCTGAACAAGCCGCAAGCACCAGTAGAGCCACAAGTGCCAGAGCCGCCCAAGCCTGAACCAGCGCCTCAACATCAAAAAGCCGTTAAAAAAGAAACGCGAATGCCGCCTGTCATGGCAACGCAAAAGCCATCAAACAATCACAGCTTTCAAATACCCGCCAGACCTGAGCCATCCACCCCTGTGCCAGCCGATCAGCCAAGCGATATGATGGCTTTGGTTAACGCGAACCGTCAGCGCCGACAAGCGGAAGAGCAAAGTGCTACCGCGAAAGAGCGTGGCACACCTAATGAAGACCAACGAGATGCGATTATTAAACGTAATTTGGCACAAGAAGGCACTAATGGCATTTTCCAAACACGAGAAGTGGGCTTACATACCGCACAACTCAGCTTTAAAGGTTGGAAGAATAATTACAATAATGCCAGATTAGAAATCTACGATGTCGAAGCCAAGCCGGGTGAAACCATACAGCTAGCCATTGTGAGAAAGATGATTAGCATTATTCGCAAAGACTATAGCGGCGATTTTGAATGGGAATCGCAAAGGCTGGGGCGCACGATTACCAAATCCGCCAGACCAGAAGATAACGCAGAGCTAGAGCAATTCTTACTCAAAGAAATGTTTCCCAACTACAGTTTTAGGTAACTGAGGCTTGCGCCAGCGAGTTAAGATAAAAGCTTATGCCGCTTTTGATCGACTCAGCGCTAAAGCAGCCAAGGTGATTAGCGCGGCGCCTGACAAGTAAAGTCCAACATAGCTCAAGCCATGATTACTCGCTAACCATGTGGCAATAAATGGAGCGAATGAAGCCCCTAATATCCCCGCGAAGTTAAAGCTAAGCGATGCGCATGTATAGCGCACTTCGGTGGGGAATAGCTAGGAAAGCATGGTGCCAAGCGGCCCGTAAGTCATGCCCATCAGCCCTAAGCCCAGACATAAAAACATGGTGATTTTGACCATATCGCCAGAACCAAACCATGGCGCCATTAAAAAGCCAAACATAGCGATGGCCAGCGAGGCGCTCATCAATACCACTGTGCGACCAAACCTATCGGCCAATAGTGCTGAAACTGGTATCGCCAAGCCAAAAAACAAAACCGCGAATAGCTGTATCAACAAAAACTCACGACGAGAAAACCCTAAACTGGTCGTTGCCCAACTTAAGGTAAACACCGTCATTAAGTAAAATAAAACAAAAGTGGCTAAGGCGATAAAAGTACCTAACAGCAAATCACGTCGATGTGCTTTAAAAACGGTAACAGCAGGGACTTTTACCCGTTTATTCGATTTAAGCGATTCCAAAAAAGCCGGCGTTTCAGTGATATTGAGCCGCACATACAAGCCCAGCAATACCAACAAGCTACTCGCCAAAAACGGCAGGCGCCAGCCAAAATCAAAAAACTGGGCATTGCTTAAGTGATCGCTCAACCATAAGAAAATACCGCCTGACATTAAAAAGCCTATCGGTGCGCCTAATTGCGGAAACATGCCATACCAAGCACGCCGATGAGGCGGGGCATTTTCGGTGGCTAATAAAACAGCGCCACCCCATTCACCGCCCAAGCCTAAGCCTTGTCCAAAACGACAGATGGTTAATAAAATCGGTGCACCTATGCCTATGCTGGCATAAGTCGGTAGCAAGCCTATGGCAACTGTTGACAAGCCCATGGTCATCAATGCCGCCACCAATGTGGCTTTGCGCCCTATTCTGTCACCAAAGTGACCGAACACGGCAGAGCCTAAAGGGCGCGCAAAAAAGGCAATGGCAAAGGTAGCGAGCGACTGCAACATGGCGCTACTGGGGTTAGACGATGGGAAAAACAAAGCGGGAAAGACTAAAACAGCGGCGTTGGCATAAATATAAAAATCGAAAAACTCTATGGTGGTGCCCACCAAACTGCCTAGTAGAATTTTTGCTTGTGAATTGGTTTGCATCAAAGCCGCTTGTTGTTTCATTAAAATCTCATCTCGCTTTATTTTAACTACATTATGTTTAACGGCATTGTACCTGATGCGGCTGAGCAGCATGGTCATGTCAAAATACATGGCCCAATTCCAGCCCATCATGCTTAATGATTACTACTTTTAGATAATTGCGAGCATCCACCTCAAGCGCTTACTATGGTCTGCATAAATTCGGTGCTTACATAACACCTGTATCTACTCTCAAAAGAGTACTTTTTCTTATGTATTGTGAGGCACACCCAGCTTCGCTAAATTTACGCTAATTTTACAAACATATATTTGATCGTTTTTTTTAACTTTAAGGTGGATTAATCATGCAATACAGACAACAAGGTGTAAAAGAGCAACAACCTTCTATGAACGTTGAAGGCGTTAAAGCTTGGCTTGGCGATACATTCGTTTCAAACAGCAAAGATAAAACTATTTGCGCTGGCTTCTTCCATTTGGAAGCAGGTAAGCCACTTGACTACACTTACGACTACGAAGAAATGAAAGTCGTAGTAGAGGGTGAGTTCATTATTAAAGAAGTTAAAACAGGCAAAGTGTACAACTGCAAAGTGGGTGACGTACTTTACTTCGCAGATGGCGACCATATCATTTTTGATACGCCACATCGCGCTGTTGGCTTCTTCTGTGGTCAACGTGCCCCATTGGTTCATCCTTTATAAGCGTCGTTGAGTTAGCCATCAAAAAGCTGCCTGTTAGGCAGCTTTTTTACGTTCTAAATCAGGCTAGTTTTAAATCAAAGTTTTAAAACTAAGCAGTTAAAAAAAGCCCACCCTTGCATCAAAGGTGGGCTTTTTTATTGCTTAACAATCTAAGCCAAGAAGCGTCTAGGCCAATTGATTCATTAGCTCTTCATGCACATCAAAAATATCGCCCACAATGCCGTATTTGGCAATGGTGAAGATAGAAGCGCCAGGGTCTGTGTTCACCGCCACGATGGTGGGGACGTGTTTCATACCCGCCATATGCTGAATTGAACCTGAAATACCCATGGCGACATAAAGTTTGCAATTGCCCACCACTTTACCTGATTGACCCACTTGACGTGATTTTGGCAACCAGCCAGCATCGGCAATTGGACGTGAACAGCAAAGCGTTGCGCCGACTTCATCGGCTAACTCACGGAAGTCTTCCACGTTAGTTTCTTCGCCAATACCGCGACCCACTGACACAATGAAATCCACCGTGGTGATATCCACATCGTTGCCGCCGCCTAACTCGATATAGTCTTTGTTTTGGCTACGTGAAGCGGTGCCAGTGGCATCCACATTGCTCACCGCTGGACTGCCTTTGTTTTCTGATGGCTTGTAGACGTTGGCACGCACTGTCACCACCACGCAAGCTTTAGCTGGAAAGTCGACTTCCACATTAACTTTTTGGTTATACCCGCCGCGCGTTGCCACTAAATCAGCGCCATCGTATTCCAGCTTAAACACATCAGTAGCAAAGCCATGGTTGCCTTTAGCAGCTAGCGTTGCCGCATAACCAAGGGTATCGACTGTGTGTGGCAATAACACGGCTTTAGGGGCTTTGTCTTGAATCAGGCCAGCGACTACGCTTTCAAAGATATCAGGATCAAAATCTGCACTCGCCGACTTGACCACCACTAACTCATCCACGCCTTCTACTGACAGCTCAGCAACAAACTTATCCGCTTGCGCACCGATGACTGCAACCACCACTTTGTCGCCAGCTTGTTTGATACTTTGAGCGCCAGCAATCAACTCCAAGCTTACTGGGCGCAACACACCGCTACGATGTTCGGCAATGACTAAAATATGACTCATAATTACGCTCCCTTAAACTCTTTGATGATTTCAATAATACGTGCTGCTTGCTGTGCAACAGTGCCTTCAATCATTTGTGCGCGACCTTTTTCTGGTACATACATACGACGAACACGTGACATAGAACTGCCAGCGCCAACATCGCTTGCGCTCAATCCAATATCCCCTAAACCCCAAGCTTCAATTGGCTTGGCGGCGGCTTGTTTAATGCCGCGTAGCGAAGCATAGCGTGGCTTGTTAATGCCTAATTGAATGGTCAATACAGCAGGGCAGGCAATCTCAACCTCTTGCAAGATACCGCCTTCAAGCTCGCGACGAATAGTCGCTTGATTAGCACCTGGGCTATATTTCAAATCTGCAACCACAGCCGCATGCGGCCAGCCTAGGTAGGCCGCCATTGAAATACCTGTTGAGGCATGGGCTTGATCGGAAGACTGTACGCCAGCAAATACCATGTCTGGCGCTTCTTTTTTCACCACCGCAGCCAACATCTTGCCTATGGCAATCGTATCTGAGCCTTCCATGGCGTCATCCCACACGCGAATTGCACGGTCTGCGCCCTTGGCTAAACATTTACGTAGGCTTTCATCGACACGATCTGGGCCGATGGAAACCACCACTACTTCAATCTCAGTGTCTGGTGATTCTTCTTTAATTCGCATGGCTTCTTCTAAAGAGAAGTCATCCCATTCGTTAAGGTCATAGAGTAAAAAGTCCTCATCGACATCTTTTTCATCAGCGCGAATTTCAAAATCCTCATCCAGCGCGGCCACTTGTTTTACTGCAACTAAAATTTTCATACTTTCTCCTAATCCACCCTTATCATGATTTTTTAATCATCCTGTTAATGTTGCGTGTGCTCTGCCTTCATTAATCTTGCACCAAACCACTTAAACACTGCGAAACGTACATATTCATCTGGGTCTTCATAAAGCGACCATTTATCTTCTGCCATTAATGCCTTATTCCCAACCAGCAACATGCGATGCAGGTAATAAGCGTCTTGCAATAAAGGCAATAGCGTTGCTCTATCCGCCGCCTTATTCAAAATCACACCGCGCCTAACATCGGCCTCTGCATGCCCAAGTAAGCGTTGCAGTATGGGCTTGGGGGTATGGCTGTTAGCCGCTACGCCACTTAATACATCCACATCGTCATCGCCAGATAATTGCACTAATAAATCGGCACTGGCATTGCTTTGATAAGCCACCGCTGCCCTGACCCAAGCGGAAGCATCATTAGCAAGTTGCTCCAATAGCGCCAAGGGACAACGAATATTTCTAGCAATGCCGCGTCTGACTTCATCGGCTTGATCGTGAGCCAAAAACAGCATGGTGTTTCGATCAATCGCTGGATTTCTCGCCAGCCAAACTCTTACCCAAACATCTGAATCTAGACTCAGCTTTTGCATCTGATTAATGCTTAAATCTTGTCTTGCCGCCAAGGCTCTGCGAACCGCAGGTGCCGTATCACTCATCATGGCCTGCATCCCAACAAACACTGGGTTTGCTGCCACGGCGGCACGCACTGCTGAATCTTCACTTTGCGCCATCCTAGCTAAGCAATCGTCCGCTAAGGCTAACTTTGCCAATTGGCGCTGTAACAACAATTGGCCTGAATTGGGCTTGGTTTTACTGGCCTTTAAGCCTGCATCCGCTTGCACCTTAGCTAAATTCGTCGCTTTAAAATGAGGATGCCCAATCACTGCCGCTTTAATATAAGCATCACCGTTTTCATAAAGCACTGCTAACATCTCGTTGCTAGTAGCTGGATTGGCCACCAACTCACTCGCCAAATTCACTGGTTCGCGCTTAAACAACTCCGCCAGCACTTCTTGGTCTGCCGCCACATTTCTGGCAATTGCTTTTAGCAACATTACATCTTGGTCTTGGCTGGCCAAACTCATCAACAAGGACTTAGGCGCTTGTGGATGCTGTGCAATCAAAGCCAGTAATGCACGCTTAATTTGTGACGATGGCGCTAAGTCTTCATCTAAAATTGGCGTATTTTGGTTACGCATCAAACGGGCTTGCATCATGGCGTCATCGCCAGCATGATGACTAATCCCTTGCAACACGACTGC
>JBMSSY010000055.1:0-8313 GCA_049424605.1 Candidatus Methylopumilus sp. | reverse complement strand
TATAAGCCTCGCTTTTTTAACGTCCAAAATCCAGATTAAGCCAAGGCTTATGACCCACTGCCATAGCGACTGACAAATCTTCTCGCGCAAATTAAGCAGATTAAGCTAGCGCCCCCAATAATTAAAATGGCGAGTAGATCTGCCCCAATATAACCCCAAAATGCACTCATGCTGGACTCCCGTTAAGATTAGCGATGTTTATGATAGTAAGCCAGTGTCTTGCATTCTGCTTCTACCAAACGCTGATAATTGATATTTGAAGAAGAGCTTTTGCTTGCCGTTGTGTATTTCTAGTTTTTCTTCTAGACGGTTGATTAAGCCGCCTGCGGCTAGCTCATCTAAAGCAATGCGTATGGTGTTTTCGGCGTACTCACCCGCACTGCCGTATTCCTCAAAAGTTTGTGCAATTAAGGCGTGATCCCACATGCTATCAGCCTTGCTTAAGCTCACGAGTAAGTAGCCTTTTTGATGTAGTTTCATTGACGATGGCCTTTTTGTTAAGTGTGATCACGAAGTTCTGAGACTGATTCAGCCGACTCGCTAAACATCACAAAACTTCCCAGTACGGTGAGAATTAGCCCGACAATGAAATACCACTGTGGCAATTGCAAAGTAAATGCGGCAATAAAAATCAGTGCGAATACTGCATATAAATTACCAATCGCTTCACCTCGTCCCACCCCAATCAGGCTGAAACTCTTATAAAAAGCGGTGTAGCAATAAGCGTGGCAAGCGGCGGCCAGCGTTATCCATAACATGGCATTGCTGTGTGTAACCGTGCCCACAACTAGGTCTTTAATCGGCAAGTCTGTAAACGCCGCAAGCGCAGGTAAAATAATCACGCCCCAAAAAATGATTTCAAAAGTAAAGCGGCAGTGGATGCCCACATCGGGGTCTGACACATCCATCGCTCTGCCAGCCACTGCGCCTTCAGCACCCCAGCCTATGGCTGACATAATGCCGCCTAAATAGCCTAACCAAGCATGGTGGTTGCTCGGGTCTATTTCGCCAAACATACTTGGCCCGTAAATGACTACACCACCAAAAATAATGATGGACATGCCAATAGCGGCGCGCGTTGATATCTTTTCCTTATACCAAAGCCTAGCAATCACAGCGCCTATGACTGGGTAGAACAGCGAAGTCACTGCCGCGAATACTGGGCCGACAAAGCCCATCGCCATATAAGAACCAAAAATCGCCATCGGGCCGCCACATAATGAGGCCAGCGCATACCACTTGGAGATTTTGCGAAAACGCACAATGGTGCGTGCATAGTCTTTTACTTTGCCTAATACGCCATTCCACAACAATAAAAATAAGAAGACGGTGATTGCATGCACCCAAGTCATCACAGCAGTGGCTGCAAGGCGTAAGGATTGTGAGTCTGCGGGGATATCAACATAAGGATGTTCAAACCATAGGGCGGTGCCTGGTACATACCAAGCGCCCCATAGAATGGCGGTCCAAAGTGCCCAAGCAAACCCCCATCGTTGACTACGACCATAATGACGGGTAAGTGCTAGTGACAGCGCAGGATGAGGATGATTAGACATAATGTACTCTTTTTGTTTTTATTGATTGTTCGTTAATCAAGCTTATTTGCCTGTTCAGTTTAAGCGCTAGTTCGCCTTAAGTGCTGGGTTGGTTGACTAGCCGTTCCGCCACTGGCCTAAAAATACGCATGAGTTTTTCTTGGGTATCTTCGGCTAAAGCAACAGCGTTCATGGCTTTTTCCATACAGTTTAGCCAAATGTCTTTGGACTCTTCATCGACGACCACATGCTCGTGCATGGTTTTGAGATTGGCATGACCGTGCTTTTCTAGATACAACTTAGGGCCGCCCAAAAATCCAGACATAAATAAGTGTTGTTCGGTTTTTGAATTGGCGATGCCGCTACCTCTTAAGTGCAGAATGTGTAGTTTTTGGGCATCTTCATCCGTTTCTACAATATTGTAAAAAGTCTCGACCAGATGCCGCACACCAACATCGCCGCCGAGTTCGTCATATAAGCTGTTATTACTGGGCATATTCATTACTCCTACCTTATTCAAAAGATGCTACACGATGCTATCACCATTATGCTTGGCGATTAATCACCTTGAAGGGGTAACACTTAAGAGGTATTGCTCGCTGATAAGCTCATCAAGATGATGATTAATTGACGCAATATAGGCACTTCTACCTCTTAGGGAGTAATCCCTATTGAGAATTGTAGAGACCTAATGCTTGTCATCAGAATAGGTCCCAATGCGGAAATGGTTTTTCATGACCGTATCAGTTTTACAAGTAGGGTGGCTGGCTTTAGTTGAGCTTTTAGCTAAGGTCTGAATTGATGTAAGTAATAACGTCAAAAAAAGGGGATATAAATTGAGTAATTCTTCAGCAGATAGCGCAACCTTGCAGCGAAAGATTGGCTGGCAAGGTGCGTTCTGGGTGGCAAGTGGGGTTCCTGCACTTGTTTTGTTTTCAATCGGTGCCATTGCAGCCACAGTAGGTAAGCCTTCATGGTTGGTATGGATGTTGTCTATTGGTTTTGGTTTTATTCAAGCGTTTACCTACGCTGAAATTGCAGGGCTTTTCCCACATAAATCGGGTGGCGCTTCAGTGTACGGTGCGGTTGCTTGGGTGCGTTATAGTAAGTTTGTAGCGCCTGTTTCGGTATGGTGTAACTGGTTTGCTTGGTCGCCAGTGCTTGCGATTGGCTCTGGCTTGGCAGCAGGCTATATCCTGAGTGCATTGTTTGCACCTGATGCAGTCATTAATACTTGGCAAATTACCTTGCTGGATTTAAGCGGCGTTAAAGAAGGTCTGCTACTTCGTATTAATGCTACTTTTGTATTAGGCGCAGCAGTGTTGTTGAGCGTATTCGCGATTCAACATGGTGGTATCTTGCGTTCAGCAAAAGCAACCTTAATCTTGGGTGTTACCGCCTTGGTACCATTAATGTTGATTGGTCTTGTGCCAATTATCACTGGTGATATTCCACAAGGTCACTTCTTCCCATTAGCGCCTTTATCACACAGTGCTGATGGCGGTGTGATTGATGGCATTTGGGATATTGAAGGTTGGAAATTAATGGCGGGTGGTTTATTTATTGCGGCTTGGTCAACTTATGGTTTTGAAACCGCAGTGTGTTACACACGTGAATTCAAAAATCCTAAAACTGACACATTCAAAGCAATTTTCTATTCAGGCTTGCTCTGTATTGCAGTGTTTACTTTAGTGCCTATCGCTTTCCAAGGTCACTTGGGCTTAGGTCATATGGTTGCACCAGCAGTGGTTGACGCAACAGGTGCAGTGACAACTGCCGCAGTATATGACGGTATGTTAGCACCAGATATTTACAGTGGTATGGGTGTTGCAGCCGCGCTATCTGATATGTTGGGTGGCGGTTCAATTGTTGCTGCGGTGTTAGTGGTTATGCTTATTTTGGCTTTATTGCTTTCTATCATGACTTCTATGGCTGGTTCATCACGTACGCTATATCAAGCCTCTGTTGATGGCTGGTTACCAAAATACTTATCACACGTTAATGAACACGGCGCACCAACACGTGCAATGTGGACAGACTTATGCTTTAACTTAGTTCTGCTCATGATGTCTGATTATGTGTTTATTTTGGCAGCTTCTAATGTGGGCTACATCATTTTCAACTTCTTGAACTTGAATGCAGGTTGGATCCATCGTTTAGATCGTCCAAGCTGGGAAAGACCATATAAAGCACCAACTCTTCTGTTGATTTTGGGTGGTTTGTTAAGCTTTGTTAACTTGGCTTTAATGGGTATGGGCGCTGATGTTTGGGGTGCTGGTACATTGAAAACAGGTTTATTTATGGCGACTTTGATTGTGCCTGTGTTTATCTTTAGACACTTTGTACAAGATAAGGGCAAATTCCCAACTGCAATGCTTGAAGACATGCACATCGGTGCTGATGAAGCAGGTGTTTCAAGTCGCGCAGGTGTCTTGCCTTACCTAGCCTTAATCATTGGTGTGTTGGTTGTTGTTTACACCCATGGTCTATAAAGCAATCGCGTAAGGGCTAAGCCCAAGCGTCAATATGTAAAAAGGCGGTCAGTATTACTGGTCGCCTTTTTATTTTTCAGCATCCATTTAGCGTGTGGCTTTAAGCACTACAGCAATACCACCAAGGTGGTAATCCGTAGTGAGAATTGTGGCGGCGCATCAGGACGCAGACAATACACACACGATAACAAGTAGTACAAAAAACACTTTTACGAACAAGAGGAAAAATCATGGCACGCGATCCTAAGCACGACATACTCTTTGAACCAATTCAAATTGGTCCTAAAACTTTACGTAACCGTTTCTATCAAGTCCCGCACTGTATCGGTGCTGGCTCAGATAAACCTGGCTTTCAGGCCGCTCACCGCTCAATGAAAGCTGAAGGCGGTTGGGCTGCAATGAATACTGAATATTGCTCTATTAACCCAGAGTCCGATGATACCCATCGCTTATCAGCACGTATTTGGGATGAAGGCGATGTGCGTAATTTGCGCGCAATGACTGATGAAGTTCATAAGTATGGCGCCTTGGCTGGTGTGGAACTTTGGTACGGCGGCGCTCATGCGCCTAACATGGAATCACGTGCAACACCGCGTGGCCCAAGTCAATACGCTTCAGAGTTTGAAACGCTGACCTATTGTAAAGAAATGGATTTGAGCGATATTGCTCAAGTTCAACAATACTATGTTGATGCTGCAAAACGCTCACGCGATGCTGGCTTTGATATTGTTTATGTATACGGTGCGCACTCATACTTGCCACTACAATTCTTGAATCCTTACTACAACAAACGTACTGATAAATACGGTGGCTCTATCGAAAACCGTGCGCGTTTTTGGATTGAAACGCTTGAAAAAGTGCGTCATGCAGTAGGTAAAGATTGTGCAATTGCAACCCGTTTTGCCGTTGATACTGTGTACGGCCCAGGCCAAATCGAAGTTGAAGTGGACGGCATGAAGTTTGTTGAAATGGCTGATCCATTAGTCGATTTGTGGGACGTGGACGTGGGTGATATTGCTGAGTGGGGTGAAGATGCAGGCCCTTCACGTTTCTACCAACAAGGTCACCAAGTGCCTTGGACTAAATTCGTTAAACAAGTTTCTAAGAAACCAGTGTTAGGCGTTGGTCGTTTTACTGACCCAGAAAAAATGACAGAGATTGTGACTAAAGGCTATGCCGATATTATCGGTTGCGCACGTCCTTCTATCGCAGACCCATTCTTACCTAAGAAAATTGAAGAAGGTCGCTACGACGACATCCGTGTATGTATCGGTTGTAACGTATGTATTTCTCGTTGGGAAATCGGCGGCCCTCCAATGATTTGTACGCAAAACGCAACAGCGGGTGAAGAATACCGTCGTGGCTGGCATCCAGAGAAATTCCGTAAAACAGCTTCTAAAGATGCGGTATTGGTTGTAGGTGCAGGCCCTTCTGGTTCTGAAGCTGCCCGCGTATTAATGGAAGAAGGTTACACCGTTCACTTGTATGACAAAGCTGAAAAAGTTGGCGGTCACTTGAATACAGTGGCTACCTTGCCGGGTTTAGGCGAGTGGAGCTACCACCGTGACTACCGTGAAACTCAGCTCAATAAGCTGGTGAAGAAAAACAAAGAAAGCCAAATCGCGCTAGGTCAAAAAGCATTAACTGCTGATGACGTCTTGCAATATGGTGCCGATAAAGTGGTAATTGCGACTGGTTCTTCATGGAATACAGACGGTAATAACTGCTTAACTCACGAGGCGATTCCAGGTGCAGATGCTTCACAACCAGACCAATTAACGCCTGAACAAGTATTTGAAGGCAAGAAGAAAATTGGTAAACGCGTAGTCATCTTAAATGCAGATACTTACTTTATGGCACCAAGTTTAGCTGAGAAATTGGCTGCTGATGGTCATGAAGTCACCATTGTTTCAGGGGTGCATTTAGCTAACTACATGCATTTCACTTTGGAATATCCAAATATGATGCGCCGTTTGCATGAGCTTCATGTTGAAGAGCTTGGTGACCATTTCTGCTCTAAGATTGAAAAAGGTCGCTTAGAAATCTACAACATCTGGGGTGATGGTTCTAAACGTAGCTACCGCGGTCCAGGCGTTGCACCACGTGATGCTAACAAGACTCATCGCTGGCTTGAGTTTGACTCACTGATTTTGGTCACAGGCCGTCATTCAGAAAACAAACTTTGGAATGACTTGAAAGCACGCGAAGCAGAGTGGGCAGAAAACGGTATCAAGGGTGTTTACTTGATTGGTGATGCTGAAGCACCACGCTTAATTGCTGATGCAACCTTCACTGGTCACCGTGTTGCTCGTGAGATTGAAGAAGCTAACCCACAAATTGCGGTTCCGTACAAACGCGAAGTTGCAGTTTGGGGCGCGCCACATATGCCAGGTGGCACCTTCAAGATTGAGTACAAGGTCTAATTAGACTTGATGCGCTTGTCACCGCAAATCATCGCGGTGACAAGTCCTCTCCCTAAGTTAAAAGATAAACAAGATCATGACGCCAACACAGATAGCAGTCGTACAGGCATCCTGGCAAAAAGTCGCCCCACTCGGAACCGAGGTGGCTGATATGTTTTATCAACGATTATTTGAATTGGCACCTGAATTACGCCAGTTTTATCAGACAGATTTACAGCAGTACGGGGAACGATTAATGCGTAACCTTGGCATGGCAGTGACTAGCCTTGCTCGCATGGAACAAGTGTTGCCCATGTTGCAAGATTTTGCTGCACAGCGCGTTGAACGCGGAATTAAAGATGGCTATGAAACCGTGGTTCGTAATGCCATGTTGTGGGCATTAGAACAACGTCTTGCTGAGTCATTTACACAAGACGTCAGAACCGCTTGGAATGAAACTTATAGTTTACTGACTGGCATTATTGGGCGCGATGCAAGCGCTTCGCTAGTGGGTGAGTTTGTAGATTGATTTAGCCTCAATAACCATAAGAGTTTATCAACATGACTAATCCTATTGAAATTACGCGCATTCTGTTTGAAGGCTTTCAGCCGCAAACCATCCATCTGTTTTATGCGTTTGGTTATGCCGCGATAGCAACTTTCATTTACGGCACTTACACCCAAATTCGCAAATACCGCCGCGGTAAAGCCGATGGCTCTTGGGGTGAATTACTATGCCGCTTTTGGGACATGGTGAAAATCATGGGCAACCATCGCACCTTGGTTCGCCGCGATAAAAAAGCAGGTCGTGCCCATGCGCTTATTTTCTTTGGCTTTATCTTATTGTTTATTGGCACCTCTACCATCACTTTGGAATACGACATTCTTGCGCCTTTATTTGGCATTAAGTTTTGGTACGGTAGTTTTTACTTGTGGTTCTCTTTGGTACTGGATATTGCTGGTTTCGGCCTCATCCTCGGCTTGCTTTATATGATGTATCGCCGTAAATGGATGAAGCTGCCTAAATTAAGCTATGCCCGTTTGGATCGCCAACCTGGAGACCCAGATTTTGATCGTCCACAATATCGCCGTGAAGACTGGGCTTTCTTATGGTCATTTATCTTGATTGGTATCACAGGCTTTGTGTTAGAAGCCACACGCTTGGTTTGGTTAAGTGGGCGGCCATCCGTATGGGATTACCGCATGTGGTCACCGATAGGCGCCGCCCTAGCGCACTTGATGCAGGGTTTGGGCATGACGCCTGAAGGTGCTGGCGCCTTTAGAAGCAATGTGTGGTGGTTCCACGGATTGCTTTCACTGACATTTATTGCCTGCATTCCACGTACAAAAATCAAGCACATCTTTACTGCGGCGGCTTCACTGATGTTTAAAGACCCGCTTGCAGGTCGTCGTTTACCTCGTGTGCCAGATGATCAAAAAAATGCAGGTTATAAAACCATTACTGACCTTACTTGGAAAAACCTGCTACATCTTGATGCTTGTACTAAATGCGGGCGTTGCCAAGAGGCTTGTCCTGCCAATGCGGTAGGCGCGCCATTGTCACCACGAGATGTGATTCTTTCTCTGCGTGAATTTGCTAACAATGCCTTGAGTAAAAAAGAGCTGCCTAAAGAAGCCGAGCTTGATATTCATGGCAAAGATGTTGGTCAAGTGTTTATGGAAACGCTATGGTCATGCCGTACTTGTTTGGCCTGTGTGGAAATTTGCCCAGTCGCCGTTGAGCATGTGCCTATCATTGTGCAAATGCGCCGCAATTTAGTGGAGCAAGGCGAGATGGAGCCTTTGTTAGAGAAAACATTGCAAACCATTCATAAGAGCGGTAATTCCTTTGGCGAATCCAAACGTAAACGTGCGGCATGGGCT
>JBMSSY010000054.1:0-8329 GCA_049424605.1 Candidatus Methylopumilus sp. | reverse complement strand
CGCATCATGCTGCAGGCCAGCCTGATCCAGCAAAAATTCGCACCCGCTTTCCGCCCGAGCCCAATGGTTATTTGCATATTGGTCATGCCAAAAGCATTTGCTTGAATTTTGGCTTGGCGCGCGACTATGAAGGCGTTTGCCATATGCGCTTTGATGACACCAATCCTGAAAAAGAAGAGCAAGAATACGTCGATAGCATCACAGAAATGGTGCAATGGCTGGGCTTTGGATGGAACGCATTTGGCAAATCGCATCTATATTTTGCCAGCAACTATTTTGATTTAATGTACCAAGCTGCCGAGGCTTTAATCAACGCTGGGCAGGCTTATGTCGATGAACAATCGGCTGAAGAAATGCGTATTAATCGCGGCACACTCACCGAGGCGGGTAAAAATTCCCCTTGGCGTGATACTGCAATTGCAGACAATTTGCGTAAATTCCGTGAAATGCGCGATGGCAAACATGCCGATGGCAGCATGGTATTGCGTGCCAAAATTGACATGGCTTCGCCTAATATCAATCTGCGTGATCCTGCGATTTACCGCATTAAACGCGCACACCATCACAATACTGGCGATAAATGGTGCATCTATCCGATGTACACTTTTGCCCATCCGCTGGAAGATGCGTTTGAAGGCATTACCCACTCCATCTGCACGCTAGAATTTGAAGACCAACGCCCTTTTTACGATTGGGTGTTAGCCCGCTTAGCTGAGGCTGGCATGTTGGCGCATCCACTGCCCAAGCAATATGAGTTCGCCCGCTTAAACCTGACTTATGTGGTGCTTTCAAAACGCAAACTGATTGACCTCGTTGAAAACAAGCATGTTGATGGCTGGGATGACCCACGTTTACCTACTTTGGCTGGCGCGCGCCGTCGCGGTTATACACCAGAAGGCTTCCGTTTATTTGCCGAGCGCATAGGCGTTTCAAAATCTGATTCTTGGATTGAATACACCATCCTTGAAGACTGTATGCGTGAAACGCTCAACCTTTCCGCAGAGCGCCGTATTGCGGTGCTAGACCCGATTAAACTGGTGATTGATAACTACCCAGAAGGCCAATCAGAAGATTGCTTTGCGCCTAACCATCCGCTTAAACCTGAGCTAGGTAAACGCACAGTACAACTCAGCAAACAATTGTGGATTGAGCGCGAAGACTTTATGGCAGAGCCAAGCAAAGGCTTTTTCCGCTTGGTGCCAGATGGCTTAGTGCGTTTGCGTTACGGCTATGTGGTGAAATGCACAGGCTTTGAACAAGATGCTGATGGCAAGGTCACCACCGTGCACTGCGAATATCTACCAGATACCAAATCTGGCACGCCCGGCTCCGATAGCGTCAAAGTCAAAGGCAATATCCACTGGGTATCTGCCGCACATGCTTACGCGGCAGAAATTCGCATGTATGACCGCTTATTTAAAGAAGCGCATCCGGGCGCGGGTGACCGCGATTACTTGGATGATATCAATCCAAACTCAGTCACCACCATCACCGCACAATTGGAGCTAAGTTTAAAAGACGCACAAGCGGCTGAAAGCTTCCAATTTGAGCGTCATGGCTATTTTGTGGCGGATAGAAAAGACAGCATGGCTGGTAAACCTGTGTTTAATAGAACGGTCACGCTCAAAGACACTTGGCAAAAGTAAGACACTTGGCAAAAATAATCCAGCTTTTCAGAGATTAAAAAGCCCGCATTAGCGGGCTTTTTAATCTCTGAAAACAACGCAAATTACTTGGCTTGCTCAGCCACCACTTGCGCAATATCATCGGCTAACTGACGCACCAGCTTTGCATCAACGCCTTCCACCATCACCCTAAACTTTAACTCCGTGCCAGACGCTCTAAGCAAAATACGCCCATCGCCATTTAAGGTTTGTTCTGCTTGCTTAAGGGCTGTTTGAACGGCAGCGTTAGTCTGCATATCAATATGGCGTTTTACTGGCACGTTAATCAGCACTTGCGGATACAAAGTGAGCGACTTGCCGACTTCAAGCAGTGTTTTGTTTTGAGTATTCAGCGCGGCTAAAACTTGCAAGGCAGCGATAATGCCATCGCCACTGGTATGTTTATCAAGGCAAAGGATATGGCCTGAATTTTCACCGCCAAGCTGCCAATCGTTTTTCACCAGCATTTCACGCACATGCCTATCGCCAACTTTTGCGCGGCTAAAGGCAATATTGGATTGTTGAAAACGATGTTCTAAAGCAAGATTAGTCATTAAAGTGCCGACCACGCCACCACGAAGTTCGCCTTGCTGATGTCTATGTTGGGCAATGATATAAAGCAGTTGATCACCATCGAGTAGATTACCAGCCGAATCTACCATCATCACGCGGTCACCATCACCATCAAAGGCAATGCCTAAATCGGCCTGATGCTCAAGCACCGCTTTGCATAAGGCTTGCGGATGCGTGGTGCCAGAATCGGCATTGATATTAAGCCCATCAGGCTGATTGGCAATTGCAATCACCTCGGCTCCAAGCTCATGAAACACTGGCGGAGCAACATGATAAGTCGCGCCATTGGCGCAATCGAGCACGATTTTTAAACCGCGCAGATCTAAATCATTGGGAAAGGTACTTTTGCAAAATTCAACATAACGCCCTGCCGCATCATCAATCCGTTTCACGCGACCTAAAGCCAGCGATGGCATCACTTGCATGGGTTGATCCAGCGCTTGCTCAATCGCATGTTCAACATCGTCTGGTAATTTAGTGCCTAAACTTGAGAAAAACTTAATGCCGTTATCCTCAAACGGGTTATGCGAGGCCGAAATCACAATGCCTGCTTGCGCTCTTAAAGCCCTTGTTAAATAGGCGATGGCAGGTGTTGGCATCGGGCCTGTCAGCCGCACATTTACCCCAGCGGCACACAAGCCCGCTTGCAGGGCTGATTCAAGCATATAGCCAGAAATGCGCGTGTCTTTGCCTATCAATACGGTTGGATGCCCATCTTTAGACAAATGATGATCTGCATTCGCCAATACCCGACCAGCGGCGTAACCTAAACGCATCACAAAATCAGGCGTAATCGGGCTGTTGCCCACGCGACCACGAATGCCATCTGTACCAAAGTATTTTTTACTCATTATGCTGATCTTTTCAATGTCTATTTTTTAAGACTTATTTTTAATTTTTCATCACGGCGGCGACAATTTTTAAGGCATCTACCGTTGCTTTAACATCATGCACACGCACAATATTTGCGCCTTTCATCACCGAAACCACAGAGGCGGCAATCCCCGCGTGCATACGTTCATCCACTGCTGAGCCCACCACTTGCCCCAATACCGATTTGCGCGACAGGCCAATCAACAAAGGCAAGTCCAATGATTGTAAGCTTGATAAATGATTGAGCAAAGTCAGATTATGCGCGGTACGCTTACCAAAGCCAAATCCAGGGTCTAAAACTATCCGTTCACGGCTAATGCCTGCTTGTATCGCTGCTTGCAAACGTGCGGCTAAAAAGTCATGCACCTCAGCCACAACGTCTTGATATTGCGGATCAAGCTGCATCGTTTGTGGACGACCTTGCATATGCATCAAACACACGCCTACCTTACTAGCCGCCACAATCTCAAGGGCATTAGGCTCACGCAAGGCGCAGATATCATTCACCATATCGACACCCGCCTCAATTGCGGCACGCATCACTTCAGGTTTGTAGGTGTCAATGGAAAGCGGCACGCCTAGCTGGGTCAATGCTTGAATCACTGGAATAACGCGCTTAAGCTCTTCATCCAAAGCAACTGGCGTTGCTCCTGGGCGGGTAGATTCGCCGCCTATATCTAAAATATCAGCGCCCTGCTCCACCAATTGCATGGCATGTGCAATGGCTTTGTCTGTTGTGTTGAATTTTCCACCATCAGAAAAAGAGTCAGGGGTGACGTTCACAATGCCCATGACATTTGGGGTGGAGAGGTCGAGCTGGAATCTACCGCAGATAAATTGCATATTGATTAAGCCATGTGACGCACTGGCGAACAAGCCCAATACATCACATGGCCCATGCTTAAACCTTAGTTTTTAGCGGCTGGCTGAGGTGCAGCGCTAGGCTGACTACCTGAAGCGCCGCCGCCATCGCGCGCTGCTTTATTACTGGCTTGACTAGGCTTAGGCGCTCTTGGTGGCTGACCAGCCATAATGTCGTTAATCTGCTCAGCGTCTATGGTTTCCCATTCAAGCAATGCGGCTGTCATCGCTTCGACTTTGTCGCGATTAGCCTCTAACAATTGACGTGCAATTGCATATTGCTCATCTAAAATGCGGCGAATTTCAGCATCAACTTTTTGCTGCGTGGCTTCGGAAACAGTTTTAGATGACATATTGCCAAAGAATGAATCTTGCTCATTGCTGGCATAAACCATAGTCCCCAAGGCATCAGACATACCGTAACGGGTTACCATATCGCGTGCTAATTTGGTTGCACGCTCAAAGTCGTTAGATGCGCCTGTAGACATTTGATGCATAAAAATTTCTTCAGCAATACGCCCGCCAAACAAAATAGAAATTTCTTCTAACATTTTGTCGCGGTAATTACTGATGCGGTCAAACTCTGGCAATTGCCATGTCAAACCAAGTGCCCAACCACGCGGCATAATAGTGACTTTATGCACTGGGTCAGCTTTAGGTAAGAGCTTGGCAACAACCGCATGGCCTGATTCGTGATAAGCCGTGTTACGGCGCTCTTCTTCACGCATCACCATAGAGGTACGCTCAGGGCCCATAAAGATTTTATCTTTGGCATCTTCAAAATCGGACATATCGACTGTGCGTTTATTACGGCGTGCGGCAAACAAAGCCGCTTCATTGACTAAGTTAGCCAAATCAGCGCCTGAGAAGCCAGGCGTACCGCGGGCAAGAATATCTGCCTTTACATCCGCATCAATCGGCACTTTACGCATATGCACCAAAAGAATTTGCTCGCGACCACGAATATCAGGTAAACCAACCATGACTTGACGGTCAAAACGCCCCGGACGAAGCAAAGCTTTATCCAATACATCAGCGCGGTTAGTTGCCGCGATCACAATCACACCTGAGTTAGGCTCAAAGCCATCCATCTCAACCAGCATTTGGTTCAGTGTTTGTTCACGCTCATCGTTACCACCACCAGTACCAGCGCCGCGATGACGCCCAACCGCATCAATTTCATCGATAAAGATAATGCAAGGCGCTGCTTTTTTTGCTTGCTCGAACATATCACGCACACGCGCCGCACCAACACCGACAAACATTTCAACAAAGTCAGAACCTGAAATGGTAAAGAATGGTACTTTTGCTTCGCCAGCAATGGCTTTAGCCAGCAAGGTTTTACCTGTACCTGGCGGCCCAACCATCAATACGCCACGTGGAATACGGCCACCTAATTTTTGGAATTTGCCCGGATCGCGCAAGAACTCAACTAGCTCAGATACCTCTTCTTTGGCTTCATCACAACCAGCCACATCAGCAAATGTGGTTTGGTTAGACGCTTCGTCTAATTGCCGCGCCTTGCTCTTACCAAATGAGAACGCACCGCCTTTGCCGCCACTTTGCATTTGGCGCATAAAGAAAACCCAAACGCCGACCAATAAAATCATCGGGCCCCAGTTAATCAACAAGCTCATCAATAATGACTGCTCTTGCTCTGGCTTGGCTTCCACTTTCACGTTGTTTTTAAGCAAATCGCCCATCATGCCAGGGTCGTAAGGGGCAAATGAATTGAATTTTTTGCCATCATTCATTTCGCCACGCAACACGCGACCTTCTATGGTCACCTTGGCTACATGGCCTTGTTTGACCTCATTGATAAACTGCGAGTAAACAATTTGATTGTCTGCGGCATTTTTATTGGAGAATTGATTAAAGACTGTCATCAGGATGATGGCAATAATCACCCATAGGGCAATTTGTTTGACGATGTTATTCAAGATCACATCCTTTTAAAGATTGCATAAGCATAATTAAATCTTACCACTAAAACATCTAGGATATTCACGCAATGTCGTGTTATCAGGTGTCACTAGACTCATCAATGGGCTCATCACTAAACTTGCGCTTCAAGCCCAGCAGATATACTTCGGTACTACGGTCACGGGAGGCTTTTGGTTTGCGGGTCACCACTTTTTCAAAGCTGGCCCGCATAATCTTCACAATCTCGTCAAAACCAGATCCAACAAATACTTTGACCAAAAAGTTGCCATCGGGTTTCAACCATTTCAAGCTAAAATCTACCGCCAACTCAGTTAAATAAACCGCATTAGGCTGATCAACTGAACTGATGCCACTTATATTGGGGGCCATATCGGAGATTACAAGGTCTATTTGTTGCCCATTCAGTTTTTCTTCAAGTTGCTCAAGGATTTCATCTTCACGAAAGTCGCCTTGAATAAACTCAACGCCAGGAATGCCCACCATAGGCAATAAATCCAAGGCAATCACACGACCATGACCTTTGAGTCGCTGAATCGCCACTTGCGACCAACTTCCAGGGGTTGAGCCTAAATCTACTACCACCATGCCAGGTCTAATTAATCTATCTTTATCGTCTATCTCCAATAGCTTATAAGCGGCACGCGCACGGTAGCCATCTTTTTGCGCAAGTTTTACGTAAGGATCATTGACGTGTTCTTGCATCCAAGCTTTACTGGTTTTGGTTCTTTTCATGGCCTAAGCTTCATGTGATAAAATGGCGTCCTTATTGAATTAACAAGACAAGATAGATACTGCGTGAATACTAAACAAATCAGCCACCTTCGCGGTTTGGCACACAAATTAAATCCCGTTGTGATGATAGGCAATAATGGCCTGACAGCAAGCGTTTTGCAAGAGATTGAAAACAGTCTCAATGCGCATGAACTCATCAAAATCAAAGTATTTGGTGATGACAGAGATGCACGCCTTGCCATGCTAGAAGAAATTTGTGAAAAAACTGGGGCAATTAAAGTTCACCATATCGGTAAACAACTGGTGATTTATCGCCAAGCTGAAACTGCAAAAATCGTTATTCCAAAATAAAAACTGGGTAAGCGACTCAAGTCTAGCGTGTCGCTTTCAATACCAACACCAATCCCAACAAGCTCTGTAGCGCGTAGCCTATACTGGCTACGCCGTGCCAAGTCTGAAATCGGTCAGCAAATACGCTATGCATTACATCGGCTGGCAATGCCTCAGCCTTTAGTTTGGCAATAATCGGCGCAATGCCAAAATGTCCTGCCAAGGTCAACAATAGCATCAGCAACACCGCCCAAAAGAAGCCTTGCTTAAGGGCTTGCGTGCCAAATTTGCTCAGGCGGTTGAGCAGTAAATAAAATCCACAGGCCATGCCAATATAAGCCACCAAGGCAAACATTGTGGCTGCTAGGCTACCCGCCAATTGTCTATCGGCTAGATGATAAAACAGCGTAGGGGCTGCAATGTAGCCTATTGCCCACAAAGCGCCAACCCACAAGGTGATTGAAATCAATGCTAATTTATCTGCGAATTGCTTCATTGCGAGCGCTCCAGCCAATTAAATGTACTGTACGTTTAACACTTCGTAAGAGCGAATGCCGCTAGGTGCGACCACTTCAGCCACATCACCTTCTGATCTGCCAATCAAAGCACGGGCAATCGGCGAGCTAATAGAAATCTTACCCGACTTGATATCGGCTTCATCATCACCCACGATTTGATAGGTGGCGGTATCGCCTGTGTCTAAATCTTCTACTGCAATGGTGGCGCCAAATACGCAGCGGCCTTCAGCATTAAGCGTTTTAGGATCGATCACCATTGCATTGGAAAGCTTGCTTTCGATTTCTGCAATGCGACCTTCAATAAAGCTTTGTTTTTCTTTTGCGGCTTCATATTCGGCATTTTCAGACAAATCGCCTTGCGCACGCGCTTCAGCAATCGCCTCAATCACAGCAGGACGATCAACACTTCTTAAGCGCTGTAACTCAGCCTTTAAAAGCTCTGCGCCGTTAATAGTGACTGGAATTTGATTCATGTTATCTACCTTGTTTCTTTTTCGTTTTATCGCTAATTGCGGTCTATATAAAATAAAAACCACACCTAATAATTAGGCGTGGTTGATTAAGTGCTATGTTATTACTTAGTGAGTGTTTTATGCAACTCTTGCAGTGATTTCACTTCTAGCTCTTGCATATGGCCCATGCCCATACAAGCCGCTTTAGCGCCTGCCAAAGTTGTATAGTAAGTCACTTTCTGTTGTAAAGCGTTACGGCGAATAGCGTATGAGTCGTGCACCGCACGCTTATCTTCGGTCACGTTGACAATAAAGCTGATTTCATTATTTTTGATCATGTCCACAATATGCGGACGACCTTCAGCCACTTTATTCACTGGCG
>JBMSSY010000053.1:0-8361 GCA_049424605.1 Candidatus Methylopumilus sp. | reverse complement strand
GACCAAATGGAGATTCGGACTCATTTGCGTTTAATGGATATTGTTGATCCAACTGAGAAAACAGTAGATGCCTTGATGAAGTTGGATTTGCCAGCTGGCGTTGATGTTGAAATTAAGCTTCAGTAAGAGGTTTTAGCCTACAGATTGTTTGTTTTGCTTTTTTAGGCTAGAATTGAAGGCTTTTCGTAGTTTTAAGCAGTAAGTTTTATCGTAATTAATTATTAAGTGCTTGATTTATATAGATAATTTTTATTTAAATCGAGTTTAAATTAAATTTCTGCCGGCCAATCGAAGTCGGCGTTGGAGTAAGAATATGAGCTTAGGCTTGATCGGCCGTAAGGTCGGCATGACCCGTCTTTTTACGGATGAAGGGGAAGCAATTCCTGTCACCGTAATCGATGTGAGCGATAACCGGGTTGCTCAAGTAAAAACCCAGGCAACGGATGGCTATGACGCTGTTCAGTTGGCTCACGGCACTCGTCGCGCGAGTCGCGTAACTAAGGCAATGGCCGGACACTTTGCAAAAGCAGGCGTCATGGCTGGTAATGCCTTAAATGAATTCCGTATTGATTCTGAAAAACTTGCTGAAATGAAACCGGGCCAAGTTGTTGGCGTTGATGTTTTCACAGCAGGTCAAAAGGTTGACGTGCAAGGCGTTTCGATTGGTAAAGGTTACGCTGGCACCATTAAGCGCTATCACTTTGCATCTGGACGCGCTAGCCATGGTAATTCTCGTTCACACAATGTTCCAGGTTCGATTGGTATGGCCCAAGATCCAGGTCGCGTGTTTCCTGGTAAGCGTATGACAGGTCATTTAGGCGATGTCACTCGCACAGTACAAAACTTGGTAATTGCTCGAGTAGATGCTGAGCGTAATTTAATTATGGTCAAGGGTGCAGTTCCAGGCGCCCCTGGTGGAAAAGTAATAGTTACCCCAGCTGTTAAAGCTGCGGCAACTAAATAAGGAGAAGAATGATGGAAATTAAACTTCTCCAAGATAACGGTCAACTCGGTGCAGGTGTTCAGGCATCTCCCGAAGTATTTGAGCGCGAGTACAACGAAGCCTTAGTTCATCAGGTGGTTGTTGCTTATCAGGCAAATGCCAGAAGCGGCAATCGTGCACAAAAAGATCGTGAACAAGTAAAGCACAGCACCAAAAAGCCATGGCGTCAAAAAGGTACAGGCCGTGCCCGTGCCGGTATGACGTCTTCACCGCTATGGCGTGGAGGTGGTCGTATATTTCCTAATTCGCCTGAAGAAAACTTCACCCACAAAGTAAACAAGAAAATGTATCGCGCCGGTATGCGTTCGATCCTTTCTCAGTTAGCGCGTGAAGGACGTCTTAATGTAGTTGATCAGTTCAGCTTGGATGCTCCCAAAACTAAGCTGTTAGCTGAAAAAGTAAAGGGCATGGGCTTAGAGTCAGTGCTAATTATTCTGGATGAGGTAAGCGAGAACTTGTATTTAGCGTCACGTAATCTTCATAAGATTTCGATTGTCGAGCCGCAGCATGCTGATCCCTTATCCCTAGTTCAGTTTCAAAAAGTATTGGTGAGCAAATCAGCGATCGCCAAAATGGAGGAGTTGCTGAAATGAGCCAAACTCGTAAAAACGATCATCGCCTAATGCAAGTTTTGCTAGGCCCTGTAGTTTCTGAAAAAGCTACTATGGTTGCAGAAAAGAATGAACAAGTTGTTTTTCAAGTTACACGTGACGCCAATAAACTCGACGTGAAGCAAGCAGTAGAGTTGCTTTTCAAAGTGCAAGTTGACTCTGTGCAAATCGTTAATCAAAAGGGTAAGCCAAAGCGCTTTGGCCGTTTTGAAGGGCGTCGTGACCATACTAAGAAGGCCTATGTGAATTTGAAACCTGGCCAAGAAATTAACTTTGAAGCGGAGGCAAATTAATTATGCCGCTCATGAAAACAAAACCGACCTCACCTGGTCGCCGTTCAATGGTGAAAGTGGTTAATCCCGATCTTCATAAAGGAAAACCTTTTGCAGCTCTGGTTGAGCCACAGTTCCAAAAAGCGGGGCGTAATAACAATGGCCATATAACAACCCGTCATAAGGGTGGTGGACATAAGCATCACTACCGTATGGTTGACTTTAAGCGTAATGACAAAGATGGCATTGCTGCCAAAGTAGAGCGCCTAGAGTACGACCCAAATCGTAGCGCCAACATCGCACTTTTAATTTATGCAGATGGTGAGCGTCGTTACATCATTGCATCCAAAGGCATGACTGTCGGACAACAAGTGATGAATGGTGCGGAAGCCCCAATCAAGGCCGGCAATAATTTACCTATCCGTAATATTCCAATTGGAAGCACGATTCACTGCGTAGAGATGTTGCCTGGTAAAGGCGCTCAAATTGCACGCTCAGCTGGAAGCTCTGCAGTTTTATTGGCTCGTGAAGGTGTTTATGGGCAGGTTCGTTTACGTTCTGGGGAAGTCCGTCGCATATTGATTGAGTGCCGTGCCACTATTGGTGAAGTTGGCAATGAAGAGCATAGCTTGCGTCAGATTGGTAAAGCAGGAGCAACCCGTTGGCGCGGTATTCGTCCAACGGTACGTGGCGTTGCCATGAACCCAGTAGATCATCCACACGGTGGCGGTGAAGGAAAGACCGGAGAAGGTCGTGTCCCTGTTTCTCCATGGGGCACACCAACTAAGGGATATCGCACACGCCGTAATAAACGCACGACGACCATGATTGTTCAACGTCGTCAGAAGCGTTAATCGATAAGGAATAGATAGATGACCCGTTCTGCTAAAAAAGGTCCATTTTGTGATGCCAGCCTTGTAAAAAAGGTTGAGACCGCACAAGCCAACAAAGATAAGAAGCCCATTAAGACTTGGTCACGACGTTCGACCATTCTTCCTGACTTTATTGGATTAACCATTGCTGTTCATAACGGAAAGCAACATGTCCCGGTCTATGTCTCTGAAAACATGGTCGGTCATAAGCTTGGTGAGTTCGCTTTGACACGTACGTTCAAGGGACACTCTGCCGATAAGAAAGTAGTGAAGAAGTAAGGGGATGATGATGGAAGTTAAAGCTATTCACCGCGGCGCTAGAATTTCTGCGCAAAAGACACGTTTGGTCGCCGACCAAATTCGTGGGTTGCCAATTTCACGTGCAATGAACATTCTGAATTTCAGTCCTAAAAAAGCTGCCTTCATTATGAAAAAAGTAGTTGAGTCAGCCATTGCAAATGCTGAACACAACAAAGGGGCCGATATTGATGAGCTCAAAGTATCTGCAGTGATTGTGGATAAAGCGACATCATTAAAGCGCTTTACTGCCCGCGCAAAAGGCCGTGGCAATCGTATTGAGAAACAAAGCTGTCACATTAGTGTGACCTTGAGCAATTAAGGAAAGACATGGGCCAAAAAATTAATCCAAACGGTTTTCGCTTATCGGTAAGCCGTAACTGGACCTCACGTTGGTACGCAAATAATACTGATTTCGCTAACATGCTCAAAGAGGATGTTGAGGTACGAAATTATCTCAAGAAGAAATTAAAAAATGCTTCTGTAAGCAAGGTTCTGATTGAGCGTCCAGCAAAAAATGCCCGTATTACTATTTTTAGTTCCCGCCCTGGCGTGGTAATTGGTAAAAAGGGTGAGGATATCGAAGTTCTTCGGAAAGAATTACAGAAGCGAATGGGCGTTCCGGTGCATGTCAACATTGAAGAAATTCGCAAGCCAGAAGTGGATGCACAGTTGATTGCAGATTCAATTACACAGCAGCTAGAAAAACGCATTATGTTCCGTCGCGCAATGAAGCGTGCGATGCAAAGTGCAATGCGTTTGGGTGCCCAAGGCATTAAGATTATGTCTTCCGGTCGCTTGAATGGAGCTGAAATTGCACGTCGTGAATGGTACCGCGAGGGTCGTGTACCTCTGCACACTTTGAAGGCTGATATTGATTACGCCACATCAGAGGCCGAGACAACATACGGCATTATTGGTGTGAAGGTTTGGGTTTATAAAGGTGATACCTTGGGTCGTGGCGCGGACGTACAGATAGCGCAAAACTCTGCAACCGAAGCCCCCGCTCCTGATGATAAGAAGCCACGTCGTGCACCAGCGAAGACAGTTCGTCGTGTCGCTAGTGCAGATACTGTAGCAAAAGCACCAGAAGATAAACCAGCAGTGAAGCCCGCAGTAAAGCGGGTTCGTAAAGTTGCTGCTAGTGCAGAAACGAAAAAGGCAGGAGAGTAAGCATGCTGCAACCAAAGCGTCGTAAATATCGTAAAGAACAAAAAGGCCGTAATACTGGAGTAGCCACTCGTGGTAGCTCTGTGTCTTTTGGTGATTTTGGTCTTAAAGCAGTTGGTCGCGGTCGCCTCACTGCCCGCCAAATTGAATCTGCTCGTCGTGCAATGACCCGTCATATTAAACGTGGCGGCCGTATTTGGATTCGGATATTCCCAGATAAGCCAATCTCGCAAAAACCCGCAGAAGTACGTATGGGTAACGGTAAAGGTAATCCCGAGTACTACGTTGCTGAAATTCAGCCGGGCAAGGTTCTTTATGAAATGGATGGCGTTGATGAAGCTTTAGCACGCGAGGCTTTCCGCTTAGCCGCCTCTAAATTGCCGATCCAAACAACCTTTGTGATTCGTCAAATTGGCGCTTAATTAGGAATCAAAAATGAAAACAAAAGAATTGCAGGCTAAAGATTTGGGTGGGCTTAATCAAGAGTTATCAGAACTCTTGAAGACGCGTTTTAAATTGCGTATGCAAAAAGCTACTCAGCAACTTCAAAACACTAGTCAATTGGGCCAGGTAAAACGTGATATTGCTCGCGTCAAAACCTTTATCACCCAAAAGACTGCACAGAAATAAATAGGAAAGAGATATGACAGAAATCTCCAAACCTCTTCGCCGCACACTCATTGGTCGTGTGGTAAGTGACAAAATGCAAAAGACGGTCACTGTTCAGGTTGAGCGTCAAGTAAAGCATCCAGTGATTGGTAAGTATGTGGGTAAGTCCAAAAAATACCATGCTCATGATGAAAGCAATCAGTACAAGATGGGCGACACCGTGGAAATAACGGAAGGTAAGCCAATTGCTAAAACCAAGGCTTGGGTAGTTACTCGCCTAGTAGAGGCTTCCAAAGGTATTTAGTAGCTCGGTTTTATCAGAGGCTTGTTAAAACCACGATTTTTGTAGTAGAATCATAGGCTTTCTGCAGTTTGCCTGAATCAAAATAATGATTTAGTCAATGGCATTAAGTTATTTAAGTATTTGATTTATAAGCATTTTTTATTAAATCCGAGTCCTTTGCGGTAACGTTAAGGACTCTTAGACGGAACCAAGACTGGCGCATAAAGCGTGCAAGTTGGGGATTAGACAAAATGATTCAGACTGAAAGCAGGTTGCAGGTCGCCGATAACACAGGCGCCAGCGAAGTATTGTGCATCAAGGTATTGGGCGGCTCAAAGCGTCGCTATGCCAATATTGGTGATGTTATTAAGGTAAGCGTTAAAGCTGCCGCTCCGCGTGGTCGTGTAAAAAAGGGTGATATTTATAACGCAGTTGTTGTTCGAACTGCCAAAGGTGTTCGTCGTCCAGATGGCTCCTTAATCAAATTTGATGAAAACGCCGCAGTGTTGCTAAATGCAAAACTCGAGCCAATCGGTACCCGTATTTTTGGACCCGTTACTCGCGAGTTGCGTACTGAGCGTTTCATGAAGATTGTTTCTCTCGCGCCCGAAGTTATTTAAAGAGGCAACTATGAAAAAGATTCGTAAAGGCGATTCCGTTATTGTCCTCACCGGACGTGACAAAGGTAAAAAAGGCACCATCACTGGAATATTGGAAAACAAGTTTGTGGTGGAAGGTGTCAACATCTATAAAAAGAATGTAAAACCAAACCCCAATGAGGGAACTACTGGTGGTACGGTTGATAAAACCATGCCGATCCATGCATCCAACATTGCTTTGGTCGATGCTAATGGCAAGCCATCGCGTGTAGGTATCAAGTTGGTAGATGGCAAAAAGGTGCGTTTTTTAAAAACCACTGGCGCCACCCTTAGCGCTTAAGGTTCGGAGATATTATGAGCACTCGTTTACAAGAGCATTACAAAAATACAGTTGTTGCCAACTTAATGAAGCAGTTTGGCTATAAATCTGTGATGGAAGTTCCCCGTATTACCAAAATTACACTCAATATGGGTTTGGGTGAGGCCGTCAATGATAAAAAAGTCATTGAGCACGCTGTAGGGGATTTAACTAAGGTTGCAGGACAGAAGCCTGTTGTAACGAAGGCGCGCAAAGCGATTGCAGGATTTAAGATCCGTCAAGGCTATCCTATTGGCACAATGGTGACATTGCGCGGAACACGCATGTATGAGTTCCTTGATCGCTTTATTACAGTTTCTTTACCACGTGTACGTGACTTCCGCGGTATTTCCGGTAAAGCATTTGATGGTCGCGGCAATTACAACATTGGCGTTAAAGAACAAATTATTTTCCCTGAGATTGAGTACGACAAGATTGATGCATTACGCGGACTCAATATCAGTATTACGACAACCGCAAAGTCAGATGAAGAAGCAAAAGCATTGCTGGCGGCGTTTAAATTTCCATTCCGCAATTAAGAGGCTAACGTGGCAAAACTATCTTTAATTGAGCGCGAAAAGAAGCGCGCTAAATTGGTTGCAAAGTACGCTGCTAAGCGCGCTGAACTCAAAGCAGTGATCGACGATAGCTCAAGAAGTGATGAAGAGCGCTATGAAGCTCGCTTGAAGTTACAAGCACTTCCTCGTAATGCCAGCCCAATTCGTCAACGTAATCGTTGTTCTTTAACTGGCCGTCCACGTGGCACCTTCCGCAAATTTGGTTTAGCGCGCGGCAAGATTCGTGAGATCGCCTTCCGTGGCGAGATCCCCGGTTTAACCAAGGCCAGCTGGTAAGCGGCGAAAGTATTTAGGAGAATCCATGAGTATTAGCGATCCAATCGCCGACATGTTGACCAGAATTCGCAACGCGCAAGCGGTGCAGAAGACCTTGGTCAATATGCCGTCATCCAAATTAAAAGTAGCCATCGCCAAAGTCTTGAAAGAAGAAGGCTATATCGATGGTTTTGAAATTACCGGTGAAGCAGCCAAACCAGTATTAAAGATTGATCTTAAATACTACGCTGGCCGCCCTGTGATTGAGCGTATTGAGCGGGTTTCAACACCTAGCTTACGCATATACAAGGGACGTCATGACATTCCAGAAGTGATGAATGGCTTGGGCGTTGCAATTATTTCTACACCACAAGGTTTGATGACCGATCGTAAGGCACGCGCTTCTGGCGTTGGCGGCGAAGTTATCTGCTACGTGGCCTAAGGAGAGAATAATGTCACGAGTTGGTAAGTCTCCCATTGCTGTCCCAAAAGGTGCTGAGATTAGTATTGTGAATGCACTATTAACTGTCAAAGGGCCATTGGGTACTTTGACTCACAACCTTCATCCCAGCATTGGTCTTGAACACAAAGACGGTGTGATTACGGTTGCTATTAAAGAGACCACACCAGAATCTGATGCTCTTTCTGGAACAACACGCGCCCTAGTTAATAACATGGTCGTTGGTGTAACCAAGGGATTTGAGCGTAAATTAAGTTTAGTGGGCGTAGGTTATCGCGCTCAAGCTCAAGGCAATACCTTGAAATTGCAATTAGGGTTCTCACATGAAATTAATCATGCCTTACCAGCTGGAGTAAAGGCAGAAACCCCATCGCAAACCGAAATCATTATTAAGGGCGCCAATAAGCAACAAGTTGGCCAGGTTGCCGCTGAAGTACGAGCATATCGTTCACCAGAGCCATACAAGGGCAAAGGCGTGCGTTATGTGGATGAAGTGGTTCACCTTAAAGAAACCAAGAAGAAGTAATTAAGTAAAGCCGAGATTCGATATGAATAAAAACGAAACAAGACAAAGACGCGCTCGCCAGACTCGCATCAAGATTGCTGAGTTATTGGCTCATCGCCTAACCGTGATTCGTAGCAATTGCCATATTTCTGCACAGGTCTATAGCCCGTGTGGAAATAAAGTGATAGCGGCAGCGTCAACCATGGAAAAAGATCTGCGCACTTCTGTAAAGAATGGCGGCAATAGCGATGCAGCACAAAAAGTTGGCAAGTTAATTGCTGAGCGTGCGAAGAAAGCCGGGATTGAAAGTGTTGCTTTCGATCGTGCTGGCCATCGTTATCACGGTCGTATTAAAGCTCTTGCTGAAGCCGCGCGTGAAGCCGGCTTGAAGTTCTAAGAAAACGGTTTAGGAAAAATTATGGCAAAAATGCAAACCAAAATACAGTCAGAAGAGCGCGATGATGGTCTTCGCGAGAAGATGATTGCAGT
>JBMSSY010000052.1:0-8365 GCA_049424605.1 Candidatus Methylopumilus sp. | reverse complement strand
ATTTAATCATATTCAAGCCAGACATAGAAGTGTTGCGTAAAAGCTTTTGAATTAACAGTAGGCTTGATATGATACAAAGATGCTTTTTTCTAAAAACCATCAGCAAGGTCTATGTTAGACAAACGCGCGCAAATCCTACTTAAAACATTGGTTGAACATTATATTGATGATGGTCAGCCAGTGGGCTCACGCACACTATCTCAATGCTCAGGCTTGGACTTAAGCCCTGCAACCATACGCAATGTGATGTCAGACTTAGAGTCTATGGGCTTTATCACCAGCCCACATACCTCGGCAGGCCGCATTCCTACACAACGTGGCTATCGCTTTTTTGTTGATACTTTGCTCACCGTTCAGCCCATGCAGAGCCAAGAAATTCAGCGTCTTAAGCATGAGTTTCGCTCACCAGACCCACAAGAGCTGATTTCTTCTGCCGCTGGCATGCTGTCTGAACTGACCCAGTTTGCTGGCTTGGTGATGATTCCCAAACGCAAAAGCATTGCATTTAAACATTTGGAATTTTTGCCTTTATCAGAAAAGCGTATTTTGGTGATTATTGTCACCAGTGATGGCAATGTGCAAAACCGCATTATTTTGACCGACAAAGCTTATTCAGCATCAGAGCTGGTCAAAGCCACTAATTTCTTTAACCAGCATTACACAGGCTTTACTTTTGAACAGGCGCAGCAAAAACTGCATGAAGAGCTCAAGCAGATACAGTCTGATATGAATCAACTGATGGCGGCGGCGCTGGATGCCAGCGGCAAAGTGCTGGAAGACGATAAAGATAATGTGGTGATTTCTGGCGAACGCAATTTGTTGCAAGTGGATGATTTATCAACCAACGTCACCTCGCTACGCAAGCTGTTTGAAATATTTGAGCGGCGTACTTCACTGATGCAGTTATTGGATAATAGCCAGCGTGCTGAAGGCATCCAAATTTTTATTGGTGGCGAAAGCGGATACTTGCCATTGGATGAATGCAGCATGGTGACTGCGCCTTATGAGGCTGATGGTCAGGTGGTCGGCACGCTAGGGGTGATAGGCCCGACACGCATGGCTTACGAACGGGTGATTCCGATTGTGGATATCACAGCGAAACTTCTTTCTAACGCGCTATCTAATACTTAACGACAATTACTAAAGAAACCAAATGGCCTATTACAAAGCAGAACCTCCTTATCAACACGGCGACCAAGCAAAGGTGGGCATTTTACTGGCTAACCTCGGCACGCCAGATGCACCAGACGCCAAGTCGCTCAAACGTTATCTCGGTCAATTTTTAATGGATAGGCGTATCGTTGAAATCCCACGCTTTATTTGGTGCTGGATTTTACATTGCATTATTTTGGTAGTGCGTCCCAAAAAATCGGCTGAAAAATACGCCATGGTGTGGACCAGTGACGGCTCGCCTTTGATGGTCAACGCGCAAAATCAAAAGCAATTATTCTCAAGCTTTTTGAGTCAGCGCGTAGCCTCCCCTTACGCTGTCGCGCTTGGCATGAGCTACGGCAATCCAAGCATGGCCTCAGCAATCGCGCAACTCAAAGCCCAGCATTGCGATAAGATTCTGGTGTTTCCGCTTTATCCACAATATGCGTCCAGCAGCACCGCCGCTTCTTTGGACGCGATCTGGAAAGTGTTGCTCAAAACGCGCAATGTGCCAGCGATACGCACCATCCGCAATTACCACGACCACCCTGCTTATATTCAGGCACTGGCTGGCAGCGTGTTGGAGCATTGGGCTAGTCATGGCAAACCAAGTAAATTAGTGATGAGTTTTCATGGTGTCCCTAAAGTGCACTTGCTAAAGGGCGACCCTTACCATTGCGAATGTATGAAAACAGCGCGCTTACTGGCTGAGGCACTTAATCTGGGCAAAGAAGAATATCAAGTGGCGTTTCAATCACGCTTTGGCAAACAAGAATGGCTTAAGCCTTATCTAGCCTCTACGCTAGAGGCTTTAGGTAAAGCCAAGACTGCGCGTATTGACGTGATCTGCCCAGGCTTTAGTAGCGATTGTCTAGAAACACTGGAAGAAATTGCCATGGAAGGTAAGCATATTTTTCAAAGCCATGGCGGCGGCGAATATCATTACATTCCCTGCCTAAATGGACGTGAGGCTTGGATACATGCAATGTGCGATATCGCAATGGAAAACTTACATGGCTGGGTTTCTAGCGAGTGGGATGCGGCAGCCGCAGAAACCCAAGCAAAACTCACCGCACAGCGCGCGCAGGCTTTAAGCGAAAAGTCCTAAAACAGGCTTAAGCGTTTATAATGTTGGCATTGATTAATTCGCTTTAAGCAAAGAAATAGGTAAACCAAGATGATAGTCATTACTGGCGGCGCAGGCATGATAGGCAGCATGATTGCTTGGCATCTCAACCAATTGGGGCGAGATGATCTGGTCATCGTGGACGATATTCTGCACCCCGAACAATGGCAAAATCTGGTCAAACGCCGCTACGCTAATTATTTAGATAAAAGCGAGCTGGCTTGTTTCCTCGCTGGCAAACCTAAAATTGATGCCATTATTCATATGGGCGCCATCAGCGCCACCACCGAGCGCGATTTTAATAAGTTGGTACAAAACAATATCCGCTACAGCCAGCTTTTATGGCAATGGTGTGCTGAAAACAAAGTGCCGTTTTTATATGCCAGCTCAGCCGCGACTTATGGTGCAGGCGAACATGGCTATGATGATGCTGGCGATATCAATACTCTACGTCCACTCAATGGCTATGGTTACTCCAAACAGTTTTTTGACCAATGGGCGCTGAAACAAGTCACCAATAAACAAGCGACGCCTCCACAATGGCAGGGCTTTAAGTTTTTTAATGTGTATGGCCCTAACGAATATCATAAAGAACGCATGGCTAGCGTGTCATTTCACACCTTCAACCAATTCAAAGCCGAAGGCAACGTTAAGCTGTTTAAGAGCCATTTAGCGGGTTATGAAGATGGCATGCAATTGCGTGATTTTGTGTATGTCAAAGATGCCGCCGCCGCCGTGGTGCATTTCGTCAACAATCTATGTGAGTCTGGTATTTACAATATTGGCACAGGCCAAGCACGCGCATTTAAAGATTTAGCCAGCGCGGTAATGACCAGCATGGGCAAAACGCCAAATATCAGTTATATCGATATGCCAGAAGATTTGCGCGGTAAATATCAATATTTTACTGAAGCAAAAATGCTCAAACTGGCAGACGCTGGTTACACAGAAAAATTTCATAGCCTAGAGGAAGGCGTGCGCGATTATGTGCAAAACTACCTTATGCAAGCAGACCCTTATTGCTAACTAGATAAAAGTATATTTATGACTTCATCAGAAAACTTAAAGAATGCCATCGCTCAACACCAAGCCATGTTTGCGCAATTAAGTGATTTAATTCCGCAAATTAGCCAAGTGGCTGAGGAATTAAAAGCCTGCTTAAAGCGTGGCGGCAAAATCTTGCTAATGGGCAACGGCGGTAGCGCGGCAGATAGCCAGCATATTGCGGCTGAAATCGTTGGGCGCTTTAAAAAAGAGCGTCGTGGCTTAGCCGCCATCGCGCTCACTACCGACACCTCCATTATCACCTCTGTGGGCAACGACTACGGCTATGATTATATTTTCGCCCGCCAAATTGAAGCCTTATGCCGCCCCGAAGATGTGGTGATAGGCATTACAACTTCTGGCAATAGTCAAAACGTAGTCGCCGCCATAGAAGAGGCAAATCGCTTAGGTGCGACCACGATAGGCTTAACTGGCGGCACTGGCGGCAAGCTGAATGCGCTGTGCAAATTCAACTTAGTGATGCCATCAAGCGATACGCCGCGCATACAAGAAGCGCATATTTTTGTGGGCCATAGTTTGTGCGATTTGCTAGAAGCAGAATAACAAGATGAACCAAGACCTGATTAACACCGTTAAGTTATTCAATGAATCTGATAAATGGGTACTGGTCATTGGCGACCTGATGCTAGACCGCTATTTAATTGGCGATGTACAACGTATCTCTCCCGAAGCGCCTGTGCCTGTGGTACTGCTTAAACAACAAAACGATAGAGCTGGTGGCGCCGCCAATGTAGCGGCTAACCTCGCTAATCTTGGCGTTAATACCCGCATTGCTGGTTGCGTGGGCGAAGATGCCGAAGCCAGCACCCTGCTTGCTTTAATTAACCATTTAGGTATTCAGTCTGAGGCGGTGATTCAGTCATCGTCACGCCCCACCATCGCCAAAACTCGGGTCATGAGTTCGCACCAGCAAATCGTGCGTATTGACCAAGAAAGCCAAGCCAAATTTAGCGATGCTGAAAATGCAGAGCTTCATGTGTTAATTACCCGCGCCCTGCATGATCAACCCGCCATGGTGATTTTGTCAGACTATGCCAAAGGGGTACTCAGCGATGAGGTGTGTCAGTCCATTATTCAAGCCTGTAAAGCGGCTAATATTCCTGTGCTAGCAGACCCAAAAGGTCAGGACTACAGCAAATATAAAGGCGCAACTGCGCTCACCCCTAACAAGAAAGAAACCGCTGAAGCATGTGGCGTGAATATCAACGATACCGCCGCCTTGCTCACTGCCGCAAAAAAACTCAAAGCCGACTTAGCCCTTGAGTTTTTAGCGGTGACTCGCGGTGAAGAAGGCATTACCTTGTTTGATCAAACAGATGAACATCACATTGCGGCAAGCGCCAAGCAAGTATTTGATGTTTCGGGTGCGGGCGACACGGTGATTGCCACTTTAGCCGCTGGGCTGATTCACGGCTTAAGCCCACAAGAGGCGCTGAGTTTGGCTAATACTGCTGCGGGCATCGTGGTGGGTAAAGTTGGCACTGTGCCTATTCAGCTTGATGAGCTACTGCATGAACTTGCCGCTAAAAACAGTAGCGAGCAAGCCGATAAAATCACTGACTTATCTGGACTAAAAACCAAGGTCAACGCTTGGCGGGCCGCTAAGCAAAAAATCGTATTTACTAATGGATGTTTCGATTTGCTACATGCTGGCCATGTCACTTATTTAGAAGCCGCCAAAAAGACGGGTGATAAACTGATTTTGGGCTTAAACACTGACCGCTCAGTGAGCGCACTCAAAGGCCCAAGCAGACCTGTGATTCATGAAAATGACAGAGCCCGTGTGTTAGCCGCTTTAGAGGCAGTGGATGCAGTGATTTTATTTGATGAAGACACGCCACTTAATTTGATACACGCGGTAAAACCAGATGTGATTGTGAAAGGCGATGATTACACCGAAGCGCAAGTAGTGGGTGGTGCAGAGGTTAAATCATGGGGTGGACAAGTCAAACTCATTCCTTTAGTGCAGGGACGAAGCACTAGCAAAATCATCGAAAAAATGGCGCAATAGCTCGCCATTCGCCCTAAGATGTCGGCAAAAAAAACTAAGCAAGCTCACGATAAAATCCTGATTTTAGGCCCTGCTTGGGTGGGCGATATGGTGCTGGCGCAAAGCCTGTTTGCCTTGCTCAAACAACAAAATCCATATTGCCAAATTGATGTAGCCGCGCCAGCTTGGACATTGCCGCTTTTGGCGCGCATGCCAGAAGTAAGCCAAGCCATTGCTTTGCCTTTTCAACATGGCGAATTGGCGTTTTGGCAGCGTATTCGCTTTGGAAAAAGCTTGCGCAAAGCGGCTTACACTCAAGCCATCATTTTGACCAACTCGCTTAAATCCGCCCTTTTGCCCTTCGCCGCTAATATTCCGCGCCGCACCAGTTTCTTAGGTGAGATGCGTTACGGGCTTATTAACGATATTCGGCCTTTAGACAAAGTTAAATTGCCACGTACTGTGGATCGCTTTGTCACTTTGGGCCTGCCTAAAAATAGCGCGCTTCCTAGCACAATCCCACAGCCCAAACTGATGGCTAATCATCAACAAGCCTTAGCGGGGCTTGCCAACATAGGGCACGCTCAACCCAAGCAAAAAGTATTGGGACTTTGCCCTGGGGCTGAATATGGTGAAGCTAAACGCTGGCCGATTGAGTACTACGCGGCAAGCGCTCAAGCGGCGCTGGATAAAGGCTGGGAGGTTTGGCTGTTTGGTTCAGAAAAAGATATGCCTTATACAGCGCAAATTAATAAGCTGACTAATCATCGCTGTTTAGATTTAGGTGGAAAAACCAAATTAGGCCTAGCGATTGATTTAATGGCTTTGTGTGACACGGTGATTAGCAATGATTCTGGTCTGATGCATGTGGCGGCGGCATTAGATAAAAACCTGATTGCCATCTTTGGTTCCAGCACCCCACACCACACTCCGCCCATGAATAAGAAATCTAAAATTCAGTATCTCGCGCTGCCATGTAGCCCTTGTTTTGCAAGGGTGTGTCCTTTAACTGAGCCCCAAGCGCATATGCAATGCCTAAAAAAAATCACGCCTGAAAGCGTGATTGATTTAATCCCTTTATCACCAAAACACTAGGGTTTTGGGTCATTAAGTTTTTTTAGTCATTAGTTTTTTTGGTAATAAGCCTGATACCAATCGGCAAACTTGGCAATCCCTGTTTGTAGCGGTGTATAAGGTTTAAAACCGACCCAAGCTTCTAAAGCGCTGGTGTCGGCATAAGTGGCTTTTACATCACCAGCTTGCATGGGTAAAAATACTTTTTCCGCCACTTTGCCAAAAGCCGTTTCTAGCATGCCAATAAAATCCATCAGTTTTTCAGGCTGGTTATTGCCGATATTAAATATGCGATAAGGCACACTGCTATTGGCTTGCGGCGTCGCTGGCTTATCTATTACACGAAGCAGTCCTTCGACAATATCATCAATATAAGTAAAGTCTCGCATCATATCGCCATGATTAAAGACCTGAATTGGGCGCTGATGGAGAATCGCATCAGCAAACAAAAAGGGCGACATATCAGGACGGCCCCAAGGGCCATACACCGTAAAGAAACGCAGGCCTGTGCTTGGAATGCCGTATAAATGGCTGTAAGTATGCGCCATCAACTCATTGGCTTTTTTAGTGGCGGCATACAAACTGACTGGATGATCAACTGTATCTTGCTCACTAAACGGCAGTTTGGTATTGCCCCCATACACACTGGATGAGCTGGCATACACCAAATGTGCGACTTTATTATGGCGACAGCCTTCCAACACATTGGTAAATGCCACCAAATTACTTTGCACATAAGCGTGTGGATTTTGTATTGAGTAGCGCACGCCAGCTTGGGCAGCAAGGTGTATCACCCGCTCTGGCTGCTCGCTTTGAAATAGCGCGGCTGTTGCGCTGATATCGGCTAAATCAAGCTGAATAAATTTAAAGTTTTTTGCTTGCGGGTGCTGAGCAATATCTTGCAAACGCGCGGTTTTAAGGCTGACATCGTAATAATCATTCAGGCTATCAACACCGATTACCGTATCGCCTCGTGCCAATAGCTTGAGTGTGGTTTGGTGGCCGATAAAGCCAGCAGCGCCTGTCACCAGTATTTTCACGCCACATCCTTTTCTAGCTCAGCTTGAGATTTCTCATGTCGCCGAATGAGTATCAGGTTTCTGGCATAGACAAAAGTGCCAGGCAACTGCCCTAGAATAATCACTGGCTCAGATTTGTGAAGTCCATAAAGCAAAACGGTTAAGCCGCCAATTAAACTGAAATACCAAAAACTCACTGGAATAACGCTTTTTTGATGGCGTTCGCTGTGTAGCCATTGCACAATAAAGCGCATCATAAATAACACTTGGCCTAGCAAGCCCACGCATAGCCAAATCAAATCGCCTTGTGATGTGGTGCTAAGGAAATGCTGCGCCGAGCTGACAATGTGCTGAAAAAAAGAGGTGAGGCCGTATTCCATCAATCTATTCCTATGTGCTTACTTATTTGCTTCATTGGCAGTTTCATCAACAATCACAGGCAGCTTAGCGCGTCTTTGTAACCAAGCCACGCCCAGCAAATCGACAATGCCCACCATCAGGCGGTCTAAAGTACCATAATTAGATTGACCAAATTCACGATTACGATGACTCACGTGCACAGAACGAATCTGACCGCCAGCGCGCTTAATTAAAGCAGGTAGAAAGCGGTGCATATGGTCAAAATAAGGCAAGTCTAAAAACGCGGCTTTATTAAATAACTTTAAGCCACAACCTGTATCTGGCGTGTCATCGCGCAACATTTTAGCGCGCACGGTATTGGCAATCACAGAAGAAATACGCTTAATCCAAGTATCACGACGGCTGAGTCTTCGATTACCCCCCACCAGCAAAACGCCAGCTTCAAGCGCCGCGATCAGTTTAGGGATATCTGCTGGATCATTCTGACCATCGCCATCAAGCGTTGCCACCCATTCAAACTTAGCCGCTTTCACCCCAGTACGCACCGCCGTACTTTGCCCGCAACTATGTGCATGACGC
>JBMSSY010000051.1:0-8572 GCA_049424605.1 Candidatus Methylopumilus sp. | reverse complement strand
GTTAGAAGATGCCATACGCCGCATAGACAAAGAAACGCGCGCGCGCTTGCAACATACTTTTGATGAGGCAAATCGTCACTTTAACGAGCTGTTTCGCGATTTGTTTGCTGGCGGCCAAGCAAGGCTGGAGTTGCTTGGAGAGGAGATTTTAGATACAGGCATGCAAGTGTTTGCCCAGCCGCCTGGTAAAAAGAATAGTACGATTCATTTACTTTCAGGCGGTGAAAAAGCACTCACAGCCTTGGCTTTAGTGTTTGCTTTATTTAGGCTTAATCCAGCGCCATTTTGTTTAATGGACGAAGTCGATGCGCCACTGGATGATAGCAATACAGATAGATTTTGCGCCATGGTGAAAAAAATGTCTGAACGAACACAGTTTTTATTTGTAAGTCATAATAAAATTACCATGGAAATGGCACAGCAGTTAGTTGGGGTGACGATGCAAGAGTCAGGAGTGTCGCGCGTGGTCGAGGTGGACATGGAAGCGGCTATGCAAATGAATCATGAGTTATTTACATAAGGCAATTTGCCAAAAAGCTGGTAGGGATATCAATTGAATAAACTAAATGACTTAACAATTTCACTTTTAGCCATAGGGCTGAGCCTAATCGCTTTGGTCATCATTGTTAACTGGTGGCAGGAGCGCAAAATACGTAAAGCCTCCAAGCAGCAGTTTTCAAGGCCTGAAGATGATGTTTTGATGGATACGGTTGAAGAAACAGCAGTGCTTATTGACCCATCAACCAAAATTAAAGACGTGGTAGATGAATACAAATCTGATGATTTTCAATTGGCAGATGAGGTTGAGTTTAAGATTGATTCAGGCAGTTTTGAGCAGCCAACTGAGCATGTTGATGCGTCTGATCAATATGCCATTGAACCGCTAGCAGCGGAGTTTGAGGAGCCTTCATTAGAGGTGCCTGAAGCTGTTGCTGAGCCTGTTTTGGCTGGCAAATCCTTGCCTGAATCGCTGAATCGGGATGTGGATCTGATTGCATTGCTGTTTTTGCCCACGCCTGTTAACGGCGAGCGTTTACGTCAATTTTTAATGGGTTTGCTTAATTTAGACAAACCTGTTTTTGCCTATGGCTTAGACAGTGAGCATGTATGGCAAGCTTTAACACGCGAGCAAGCGGATGTGCAGTTTAGTCAAGCAGCTTACAGTTTGCAGTTGGCGGATAGAGCTGGAGCAGTCTCCAGCGAGACATTGCAGCGTTTTCAGCAGATGGTAGCTGAGATGGCATATGAGTTAAGCGCTCAGGTTGAATGGATAGGCACCCATCAGCCTTTGGAGTTTGCGCAAGCTTTAGATGCATTTTGTTTGGAAGTCGATAAAACCATAGGCTTCCACCTCTTAAATGGAACTGGTGGACGATTTACTGGCACTAAATTTAGAGGCTTAGCGGAAGCCAACGGTCTAGTGCTAAATGCTGATGGTGCTTTCTATGCAAAATCGGCAAATGGACAGCTTGCATTCAAAGTGGTCAATGTAGAAAACAATCCGTTTAATATTGAAATGTTGAAATCAGTGGCGCTCAAAGGGGTGACATTTCAAATGGAAATTGCGCTGACCGAGCATTGTACTGAGACTTTTAACCGCATGGTGCTGATGGCCAAGAGCATGGCGAATTCGCTATCTGCAAGCTTGGTTGATGACCATCAGCGTGAGTTAAGCGATGTTAAAATTGAAAAAATCAGACAACAATTGAAGTTAATACAAGTGCAGATGACGGTTAAAGGCATTCCGCCAGGTAGCCCAGTTGCGCTGCGTTTGTTTTCATAACTATCAGGTATGTCACAAAATCACCAAGCACCTTTGCAAGCAGGGCTTTTCGGCGAAGATGCCGCCAGCAAAGCGCCTTCTGTAGAGGCGCGCATATTGCAGCTTCGCGATTTGATTCGTCTTTATGACTTTCAATATTACGTCCAAGATGCGCCAACAGTTAGTGATAACGAATACGATGGTTTATTTCGTGAGCTACAGGCACTCGAAACCGCTCATCCACAGCTTATCACCGATGATTCCCCAACGCAGCGCGTGGGCGGTGCGCCCGTCCAAAGCTTTAGTAGCATCACTCATAGAGTGGCGATGCTTTCTCTCAATAATGCGTTTGGCGATGATGAGCTTAAGAGTTTTGATAAGCGCGTGAGAGATGCTCTGGGGCTTGAGCAGGTTGAATATGCGGTAGAACCTAAGTTTGATGGCCTTGCCATTACGCTCACTTATGAGGATGGCGTATTTACTCAAGGTGCGACGCGCGGCGATGGCTATGTTGGTGAAGATGTCACACACAATTTAAAGACCATCCGTAGCATTCCTCAGCGCTTAAATATCCAACAGCCACCTAAATTGCTTGAGGTGCGGGGAGAAGTGCTGATGTTTAAGGCTGATTTTGAAGCCTTAAACAAACAACAAGAAGTTAAAGGTGATAAGCCATTCGCTAATCCTCGTAACGCAGCAGCAGGCAGTCTTCGTCAATTAGATCCCAGCATCACAGCAACTAGGCCACTGTCCTTTTTTGCTTATGGTTTAGGGGCTAATGAGGGCGTGCCGGTTTTATCAACGCACAGCGCTTGTATGGACTATTTGGAGAGCTTGCGTTTTCCTGTTAGCCATTTGCGTGCGGTAGTAAAAGGCGCAGAGGGTTTGTTAAGTTTTTATCAAAAAATAGGTGTTCAACGCCCAGCTTTGCCATTTGATATTGATGGGGTGGTGTACAAAGTGAATGCATTAGCTCAGCAAGCCGAGCTGGGCTTTGTCTCGCGGGCGCCACGTTGGGCGATTGCACATAAATTCCCCGCCGAAGAGGCATTAACCATTGTAGAAGCCATTGATGTTCAGGTCGGACGTACTGGCGCAATTACGCCAGTAGCCAGACTCAAGCCTGTTTTTGTGGGCGGGGTGACTGTTACCAATGCAACTTTGCATAACGAAGATGAAATGCGCCGTAAAGATGTGCGCATTGGCGATACCGTAAGCATTAGAAGAGCAGGGGATGTCATTCCAGAAGTGGTCAGTGTAGTGCTGGATAAACGCCCTGAAAACGCAACCATCTTTTCTATGCCCAGTGTTTGCCCCGTCTGTGGCTCACATATTAAAAAACAAGAGGATGAAGCTGTAGCGCGTTGTACAGGTGGCATTTTTTGTGCGGCACAACGTAAACAGGCCATCATACATTTTGCTTCTCGCAAGGCGATGGACATTGAAGGCTTGGGCGATAAATTGGTTGAACAACTGGTCGATAGCAATCTAGCCAATAATCTAGCTGATATTTACCGCTTAGATATGCAAACGCTAGCGGGTTTAGATCGCATGGCTGAAAAATCAGCTCAAAACATGATCGATGCGCTTAACAAAAGTAAAAAGACCACGCTAGCGCGCTTTATTTACGCTTTGGGTATTCGTAATGTGGGGGAGGCTACCGCTAAGGATTTGGCCAAGTATTTTGGTGGAATGGATGCCATACAACAAGCAAGCTTAGAGCAGTTACAGCAAGTGCCTGATGTAGGGCCTATTGTCGCTGAATCCATCGTTAATTTCTTTGCTGAGGCACATAATCGAGAAGTTATTAGTCGCTTGATTACGCCAACAGAAGCAGGGGGTGTGGGCATACATTGGGATGAGTTAGCTGCGCAATCAACAGCAACAGGTATTTTTACTGGTAAAACCTTGGTGCTAACTGGCACGCTACCTACATTGCCACGAGAAACAGCTAAAGCCATGATTGAAGCGGTAGGCGGTAAGGTGAGTGGCAGTGTTTCCAAAAAGACTGATTACGTAGTGGCTGGCGCTGATGCAGGCAGCAAGCTCAGTAAAGCTCAGGAGTTAGGTCTTAATATTATTGATGAAAGTGCATTACTTACAATGCTGGATCAAGGCTAATAATTTTATTTTTTGTATAGGGTGATAAATGAAACTTTCGAATATTGTGTGCTTGGTTTTAATGGTATTTAGTGTGTTGTCTTATGCAGATGACTCTGAACTTAATAAAAAAATAAGCAATTGTAATCAGTTGGTAAAAGATGGTAATTCAGAAAAAGCTTTAGAAGAGTCTGCAATACTACTTAAGAAAAATCAGAACAACCGCGAGCTTGTGTTATGCAAAGCGCGTGCGCAAATGTCACTTGAAAAATTTGCTGATGCTGTACCTACGCTTACTACAGTGCTTAAGCTTTCCAGCGCGCCTAATGAACAGATGATGGCGCTGGCCATGCTGGGTAACGCTTACAAAGGCAATCAACAATTCAATGAGGCCGCGACTCAATATCAACTATCCATGGACATTGCAAAAGCACAAAAAAATAAAAGTTTTGAGCGGATTACCTATGGCTTGCTTGGAGAGCTACAAATTTTAAGTAATCAATTGGATGAAGCGGTAAGTAACTATCAATCGGCCCTCAAGCTGTCGCTCAACGATAATGAGCGTGCCGATGCTTTTGAACATTTGGCCTATATCTACAACAAACAACAAAAGCATGATCAAGCCATTGAATATCAACTCAAGGCAACGCTTGCTTATACCCATTATGGAGATTTAGATACCCAAGCTAATGCAGGCTTGGAACTAGGCCGTATCTATATGGAAGCTGGTGACCTTGCTCAGGCGGAAAGGTCTATCAACAAAATACTTAAGTTAGCTGTTGATAATGGCGGCGCTTATTGGGAGGCTAAATCCAATTTGTACTTGGCTAAGCTTAAAATAACTTCAAAGCAAGACCCTGATGCTTATATCCAAGCGGCACAACGCATTAATAAGGACTTGCAAGACCCCTCGCTACAAGACGAACTGAATAAGCTGCAGGGCATGTTATCCAAATAAGCATAGAGCGCTTGTGTAATCGTATAGATAAGTGAATAGTTTATTTTACATAATATACATTATACGAAGTTACGGAACTTAAGGAAAAGGCCAGCAAGACGACTGGCCTTTGTTTTATGCTACTGCTACTGGCTTATTTGTTATTGAAGAATGCAATATTCATACAACGACCATTCACAAAAGTGAGCTCGGTAAATTTATATGTTTTGTTTGGTGCGTAGTTTACGCGACCATTGTAGTACCACATTTCAACATTGACTGGTTTGGATGATTCTTGGCCTTTGCCAGCAATCATTGTGTTGGCGTTACTTGGTTTGACAGACTGCTCTTTTTTGTCTGGTGAGCCTAGTTTCTCTAAAACCACTTTATTCGATTTGCCGCTAAATGTGCGTAAAAAATCATCTTCTGTATAGCTTACCTTGCCTGCATAAGCGTTGATGCTGACAAACGCGAATAATACACAAGCAAGCAAAGATTTTTTATTGAATGTCATCTGGGTTCCTATCGTTAATCTCATGAGTTATCGGCAGCTATTTTATTACAGATACGGCCGTTAAAAGTTTAATTTTAATCCATCGTATGCTACATGGATATGTGCAGGCAGCTCAGCGCTTAATTTTTCATATTCTATTTCATGGGTCATGTGCATAAAGTAAGTGTCACGTGCGCCTATTCGACTGGCATAGCCTAAACTTTGTTCCACATTGATATGCGTGTAATGCGGCTGATAGCGAAGGCAATCAAGCATTAAGATGTCTAAACCGCTTAATAGTTTGAGCGATGATTCAGGAATCTCAGAAACATCAGTAAGATAAGCCATATTACCTATGCGGTAGCCAAGTATATCGCTGTAGCCGTGTTTCAAAGGAATAGGAATGATTTCGACATCTAAGACTTTAAAGGCTTGTTGCACGGTGTTTAGGCTTAATACTGGCAGATCCCAAAAGTCGCCTGGCGCCCTAATGGCATATCCAAATTTTTGTTGAATATGTTGCATGGCATCTGCTTTGCCATAAAGTGGAATTTGTTTTTTTTGAATTTGGCAAAAAGCGCGCAAATCATCAATGCCATGTAAATGGTCGGCATGGGTATGCGTGTAAAGCACAGCATCAACGCGGTTTAGGCCCGTAGCAAGGGCTTGAGTCCTTAAATCAGGGCCTGTATCAATTAAGATCACTTCGCCTTTGTTTGTGCTAATAGCCGCAGAACAGCGCATTCGTTTGTTCTTAGGGTCGTCTGACAAACAGGTTGGGCATTGACACCCTATCACTGGCGTACCAGCGCTGGAGCCTACCCCAAGCATTGTTAGTTGCATGGCTTAGCTCGTTTAAACAAGGTAAAGAAGTTTTGTGTACTTGCTTCAGTCAATGTGGCTAATGAGATATTTCTAAGTCTAGCCACCTCTTCAGCGACATGCTTAACGTATGCTGGCTGGTTGGTCTTGCCTCTGAAAGGGATAGGCGCTAAATAAGGTGAATCGGTTTCAACCAATATGCGATCTAAAGGCACCTTCTGAGCGACCTCTTTTAAGGCATTAGCATTTTTGAATGTGACAATGCCTGAAAAGGAAATATAAAAACCCATTTCAATGGCTCGCATGGCGACATCTAGACTTTCAGTAAAGCAATGCATGACGCCACCAACTTGTTTGGCATTTTCTTCCTGCATAATGCGCAAGGTATCTTCTGCCGAAGCGCGCGTATGAATAATCAGAGGAAGATCAGCCTCAATTGCAGCACGGATATGAGTACGGAAGCGCTCTCGTTGCCAGCTTAAATCACCTGTTAGCCTAAAGTAGTCTAGGCCTGTCTCCCCTATTGCAACTACTTTAGGGTGTTGGGCAAGCGCAACTAAGGTGCTGCTGGTAAAAGGCGGCTCGCTTTCGTAGTCAGGATGCACGCCAACTGATGCGAAAAAATTGGGATATTTTTCTGCTAATTCAAGTACCTGTGGAAAGTCTTTTAAAGTGACAGAAATGCAAAGTGCGTGCCCCACTCCATTTTCAGTCATGGCGCTACGAACCGCATCAATATTGGCGGCTAGTTCTGGAAAATTTAAATGGCAGTGCGAATCTACTAACATCAATAACTAGATAGTGTGCGTGGGGCGATTGGAGCTGATTAAGCCACCGAGTAATACCTCTATTTTATTTTTCAAGGCTAATCCATTTGCATCATTATTAAACTGAACGCCAATACCTTGTGGCTTTCCAGCTTGGGCGACTGGATTAACCCAAACCACCTTGCCAGCTAGATTGCTTTTTACAGGATCATCAAGCAAGTTAAGCAACATAAAAATTTCATCCCCTATCTTGTAGGGTTTGCTGGTTGGGATAAAAATCCCGCCTCTGTCAATAAATGGCATGTAAGCCAAATGCAATGAGGCTTTTTCTTTTATATCCAGCCACAACACGCTGGCTTTGTTATTAATACTGCCGTTTTGATTGCTGGTTGTAGTATTCATTCCTACGCTCATCTAAAAATCTGTATGTAATGTAAAAACAAGCGCTCTAGCTGCAACTCATTGTTTAATGGGTGGTTAGCACTTTTTTTAGCATCGCTGAGCATTCGTTGAAAGTTCAGTAGATGGCTTAAATTGAGTTGCTGACTTAGCTTAGTTAATACGCCCTGTAAATTTTGATGATATCTCACTTTTTGTGTGAAATGGCAACAAATCAGGTCATACGACCATTTTTGTAAGGCGCTAAGTGCGTTTTCCATGCCCAGTGGCAAGCACGCTGCTGATAGCTGAAATACGTCCGATTTTGCGCCTGATGACAATAGTTTACAAATCTCGATGGACGCTGTTACGCCATCTTCCGCCTCGTTAATGGCCATTAATGGTGAGCCACCCGCATAGCTTAATAGAACATCAGCATTTTCAATGCCCGCTTGTCTCATCCACGCTAAAGCATCTTGAGAAGATGGCACTGGCATATCAATTTTTTGACAACGACTCATGATGGTAGGCAAGATTTTTTGCGGCTGATGGGCGACTAAGATAAAAACAACATTAGCAGGCGGTTCTTCCAGCATTTTAAGTAAAGCATTTGCCGCTGCCGCATTTAAGCCTTCGGCAGGATGAATCACGACTATGCGTAAGCCATCTCTTTGATGGCTAGAAAGGCTTAGAAAATCACCTAAGCCGCGAATCTGATCGATCACAATCTGGGTTTTCTTTTTAGTGCTTTTAGCGCTTGATTCATCATCTTTGCTGACCTCTTGTTCAGGCGAAACTAAACGGAAGTCTGGATGATTATCTTGTTCAAACCAGCCACAACTCGGACATACACCACAAGCTTGATGCTTCTCGTTAGTTTGCGTACAAAGTAAGGCTTGAGACAGCCCAATAGCAAAATCTTGTTTCCCTATGCCGCGCTGTCCCCTCAAAAGTAAGGCGTGCGGCAAATGGGCTTTGTCTGACATGAGGCGATGCCAGATAGCGTTCTGCCACGGATAAAGTTTATTTATTATCATAGAGTTGCGATGATGATTTTAACTTCTGCTTTAACTGCTTCTAAAGCTTGATTAGAGTTAATGATATGAAAACGATGTGGATTTTTATTAGCTCTATCTAAATAAGCATGACGAATTTTGCTAAAAAACTCAGCAGATTCACGCTCAAATTTATCAGGCGTTCTCGCCTCAGCTAAGCGCTTAACACTGACTTCTACAGGCACATCAAATAGCAGGGTTAAGTCTGGCTGTAAGATCGGAAGAGCACACGTCTGAACTCCAGTCACGTAACATCAT
>JBMSSY010000050.1:0-8805 GCA_049424605.1 Candidatus Methylopumilus sp. | reverse complement strand
TAATCACCAAACCACCAAAACCAATCTGAACCTTCACAAATAGACAGTTGATGCTCGGCCGCGGCAATTTCGTTGGTATTCAAGATGCCCAACTGCATGACTTCGTCGAATTTTTTCTTGGCATCACACAGTAAATCCCAACCTAAATTCTTATCCGGCGACCCTATCCAAGTACTAAAACTACCATACACCCAACTGCCTGCAGCAATTTGGGGTAAAGCAGTTAGTGGCTTTTTCGTATTGGTGACAATGTCGCTAAAGGTTGTCATCTCAATATTAGGATGTGACGTCAGAGCCTCATAAAGCTCACTCAAGAAGTAAAAAGCGTTATATGGGTAATATTCCCAAGCATTTTCACCATCCAAAATTACGCTAACCACTCGGTTATCATCACTATCGTTATTCGCATGGATTGCTTCAAGCGAGCTGATAAAGTCGGCTACCGCTTCGCTGGCATGCAACTTAGAGTATTCAAACCCAATTTTGTCTGACAAATGATCATCTCTAAAGAAACAAACAATCTCGTTGCTGCCATTGCTTACCTGATAAGGTTGATACAGGTATTCGTTACGACATGGGATCGCGCCGGTTTCGGAGGATTTATATAAACTATTTGCCAACACACCCTCGCCCGTTGCCGCCCATTTAACACCTTGCTCTGCCATCAATAACAAACCCGCATTGGAAACAGCTCCCTCCGCAGGCCACATACCAACAGGTGTTTTACCAAAACGGTTTTCATGGGTCATTTGTGCAGAATGGATATGCGCTTTCGCTCTAATTCTGCCGCCAGGATAGCTTTGACATGAAGGCAATGGGGCAAACGGCATAGCATCGCGCGTAGACTTAAAGTCTAACAACAAAGGCAAGATAGGATGGTAATGTGGCGTGCTGGAAATTTCGATCTGACCAGTATTTTGTAACTTCTTATATCGAGGTATTAAGTCACTCATCAAATCGCCAATCAGCGCAAATAAGTTAAGTCGTTCCTCAACGGTAAACTGACTACCTTTTTCCATTAAGCCTTGCACAAAAGAATTGTGCCTTCGAATACTTTCACCCGTCCATGCGAGGTGGTACCACACCAACAAATCCGCCATATATTGCCCAGACAGATAATTAGATGCGGTAGAACCTTGCACTCGCAAGGCATTGTAAATATTCAATAAACGCTGGTAATGCGCAAACGGCTCCAGCATTTTTTCGTGATGGCTCTTAAAACAACTATCAACGATTAAGCAACGCTCTTCTTTAGACAAATATTCAAGACTGTCTCGCACCAACAAAGCCAGCAAAGGATCTCGAATATGCTGGGTTTTAAACTGCTCGCTGTAATCTTCAAGCTGATCCAACAACACAGGCACAAAATTAAAGGTAACGCGCGCCTTGGGATTAGCCTCCAAATGGTAAGCCATGTCCGTGTAATCTTTCATGGCATGTAGATAAGTCCATGGCAACACGTACTGCCCTGTAATGGTGTCCCGATAATCGGGTTGGTGCATATGCCAATAAAGATTAAGGTAAAGCTTAGGTTGCACCGCTGACATTGTGATCCTTCTATTTAAATTTATCTGACTCTATGGGTAGGCTCGCCAAGCATCGCCGCAGTCACCAAAGTAATGCCTTTTTCTGACACATGAAAACGCTTGCTATCCAAGGCCAAATCAAAACCGATTTCCATGCCATCTGGAATCACCGTGCCTTTATCGATAACCACGCGTTGTAATTTCACATTTCGACCAATCTCCACTTGCGGCAAAATCACTGAATCTTGAATACTGCTAAAACTGTGCACACGTACATCTGAGAAAAGCACAGATTGATTAATCGTCGAGCCGCTAATAATGCAACCGCCAGACACCAATGAATCTGTTGCTGAGCCACGCCTATCTTTGTTATTAAACACAAACTTGGCTGGTGGCAATTGCTCTTGGTATGTCCAAATAGGCCAATCGCTATCATACAAATTCAGTTCAGGTGTGACCTTGGTCAGCTCCATATTCGCTTCCCAATAAGCATCTACCGTACCAACATCGCGCCAATAATAAACACCTTGGTCGCCGCCAACGCAGCTATCGGTAAAGCGATGGGCGTAAACACGATATTTTTTAATGATTTGAGGAATAATGTTTTTACCAAAATCATGCTCAGACTTTGGGTCATCCGCATCACGAATCAGTTGCTCATATAAAAATGCCGCAGTAAAAACATAAATCCCCATGCTGGCAAAAGACTGTGTTGGGTCATCAGGCAAGGCGTCTGGATGCTCAGGCTTTTCTTTAAAATCAATGACGCGATCTTCTTCATTCACGCCTATCACGCCAAAAGCTTTGGCATCTTCAATCGGCACATTGATACAAGCAACCGTCATATCCGCTTTATTGCGTACATGAGAGGCCAACATTTGACCATAGTCCATTTTGTAGATGTGATCGCCAGCCAAAATCAATACGTATTCAGCACGAATATTGCGAATAATGTCTAAATTTTGAAACACCGCGTCAGCCGTGCCTTTGTACCATTGCTCTTCTATTCTTTGCTGTGCAGGCCAAAGCTCGACAAACTCATTAAACTCACCCCGCAAAAAGCCCCATCCACGCTGAATATGCTGCATCAGACTATGAGATTTATACTGCGTGGCAACGCCTACACGGCGAATACCAGAGTTAATACAATTAGATAAAGGGAAATCGATAATGCGAAACTTGCCGCCAAAAGGCACCGCAGGTTTTGCGCGAAGGTCTGTTAAGTCTTTCAGGCGACTGCCGCGACCACCCGCCAATATCAGCGCGACTGTATTTTTGGTCAAATTACTAACAAAACGTGTTGAAGCCATCTCCTGCTGCATGATTCGCCCCTAATTTATAGTTTTAGACTTGACATAAACACGAACTAACCTCTAAATGGGCATGTAATGTTCGTGAATTTTTAAGGTATATTGTTTCTCCTAGGTTCATTATAGACACGTTAGATAGCCACAATCTAGTAGAATTAGTGGGCTTCGCATAATTTTTTGTAGAAAATAACCTTGTCAAAACTTAAAGAAAATACCCAGTTAAACTTGATTCTTGATGCCAAACATCATGACCCTTTTGCATTTTTGGGCTTGCATCAAGAAAAAGCAGAAAAAAATCATTTAGAAACATATAGTTTCAGATGCTTCATGCCTTATGCATCCAGCCTAGATGTATTAACATCAAGCGGATGGCAAGCCCTGCAAAAAACTCAAGAACAAGGTTTTTTTGAGTGGCAGGGGCGCGATAACATCCAAGCCCCTTGCCAGATTCGCGTTCATCATCATGAACACAGCATAGAAACTTACGACCCCTATTCATTCATGCCTATGATTACGGCTGATGAGCTGCATTTATTTGGCGAGGGCAATTTAAAGCAAGCTTACAAAACTTTAGGCGCTCAACTTTGCACTCATCAAGGAGTTAAAGGTGTGCGCTTTGCGGTGTGGGCACCCAACGCGGAACGTGTCAGTGTAATTGGCAGCTTTAATCAATGGGATGGCAGAGTCAACCCGATGCGGGTTCATGGCGCTAGCGGTGTTTGGGAGCTTTTTATCCCAGCACTTGAAGCAGATGCCTTATATAAATTTGAGATTCGTCAGCGCCATACTGGCAATATTCTGGTCAAGACCGATCCATACGGGTTTTGCTTTGAAGCGAGGCCAGGCTCCGCAGCTAAGGTCAGCGCCCTCAACCAGTATCAATGGCAAGATGATGGCTGGCTTAAACAGCGCGCCGACTCATCATGGTTACACGCGCCCTTTAATTGTTACGAGGTGCATTTAGGGTCGTGGCGCCGCAATGCGGCAGGTGAATTTCTCAATTACCGTGAATTAGCCAGCCAACTTATCCACTATGTTAAAGACATGGGCTACACCCATATTGAGCTTATGCCTGTTTCTGAGCATCCGCTCAATGAATCTTGGGGTTACCAAACCACTGGGTATTTTGGCGTGACCAATCGCTATGGCACGCCAGACGACTTTAGATTTTTTGTAGATGCTTGTCATGCCGCTCACATTGGCGTGATTTTAGATTGGGTACCTGGACACTTCCCAAAAGATGATTGGGCGCTTGCCCGTTTCGATGGCACAGCCTTATATGAACATGAAGACCCAAGGCTAGGCGAGCATCAAGACTGGGGCACCTATATTTTTAATTATGGGCGCAATGAAGTGCGTAACTTCTTGATTGCGAACGCGCATTACTGGCTCAATGAGTTTCATATTGATGGGCTACGGGTTGATGCAGTAGCCTCTATGCTTTATTTAGATTACTCGCGCAAAGCTGATGAGTGGCTACCTAATAAATTTGGCGGTCGCGAAAATCTAGATGCCATTGAGTTCTTAAAACAGCTCAATATTATGGTGCATGAAGAATTTGCTGGCGCGTTTACCATCGCTGAAGAGTCAACCTCATGGCCGATGATTTCACGCCCTGTCTATCTAGGTGGCTTAGGCTTCTCAATGAAGTGGAATATGGGATGGATGAATGACACGCTCTCCTATTTTGAGGATGACCCCATACACCGCCGTTACCACCACAACAAACTCACTTTTGGGCAACTATATGCTTACAGTGAAAACTTTGTATTGCCGTTCTCACATGATGAAGTAGTCCACGGCAAACACTCATTGCTAGACAAAATGCCTGGTGATGCTTGGCAAAAATTTGCTAATTTACGTTTATTGATGACCCACCAAATGTGTAGCCCTGGCAAAAAGCTTAACTTTATGGGCAATGAGTTTGGTCAGGGACGTGAATGGAATGTCAACGCCAGCCTAGACTGGCATTTATTGGACGCTCATTGGCATCAAGGTATTAAGCTCGCCTGCCATGATTTGAATCATCTTTATGCGCAACTGCCTGCGCTGCATGATCTCGACTTTCAACCGCAAGGTTTTGACTGGATAGACTGCCAAGATGCAGATCAGTCGGTACTCAGCTATATCCGCCGCGCACGCGATGGTAGTTTTGTATTAATATTACTCAACTTTACCCCTGTACCAAGGCCAAACTACCGTTTTGGTGTGCCCTGCGCTGGTGAATATGCAGAAATATTTAATAGCGATGCCTCCTGTTATGGCGGCAGTAATATCAGCAATGGAACGGCAATCAACACAGAACAAACAAGCTGGATGGGTCACGGGCAATCCATCGTTATTACACTTCCTCCATTGGGCGGTGTAATTTTACAAATCAAACCTGCCTAAATAAATTATAATATTGCAAAATCAACCGAATAATTAAGCATGACTAATCCAACACATTCGCCAGCATGGCAAGCACTTAACGAGCACTTTCAAGAAATCTTCCCTTTGCAAATGCGTGATATGTTTGCAGAAGACCCCAAAAGATTTGAAAAATTCTCATTAAAATTCAATGACTTTTTATTGGATTATTCCAAACAAAGAATCTCTGATAAGACCATGCCTTTGCTCATGAGCTTAGCGCGCCAATGCGATATTGAAGCATGGCGTGAGAAGATGTTTTCTGGCGAAAAAATTAACTTCACCGAAAACCGCGCAGTATTGCACACCGCGCTTCGTAATCGCAGCAACAAACCTGTGCTGGTAGACGGCAAAGATGTTATGCCTGAAATTAATCGGGTATTAGCACAAATGCGCAAATTCAGTGATAGCGTCCGCAACGGCGTCTGGCTTGGCTATACAGGCAAACGCATTACCGATATCGTCAATATTGGCATTGGTGGCTCAGACCTAGGCCCTGTCATGGTATGCACCGCACTTAAGTCTTACGCTAAAAAAGACCTGAACGTGCATTTCGTTTCAAATATTGATGGCACCCATTTAGCGCAAGCTTTACAAGCCTGCGACCCTGAAACCACCCTATTTATCGTGGCTTCAAAAACATTCACCACTCAAGAAACCATGACTAATGCGCGCTCTGCACGCACTTGGTTCTTAAATTCAGCCCAAGATCACGCCCATATTGCAAAGCACTTTGTTGCGCTTTCGACCAATGCAATGGCGGTTCAGGAGTTTGGCATAGACCCATCGAATATGTTCGAGTTTTGGGACTGGGTGGGTGGTCGTTACTCATTATGGTCAGCCATTGGCTTATCAATTGCCTTATACATAGGCATGGATAATTTTGAAGCCCTGCTTGAAGGTGCGCATGAAATGGACAAGCATTTCAGAACCGCGCCTTTAGAACAAAACATGCCTGTTATTTTAGCGATGTTAGGCATTTGGTATAACAACTTCTTTGAAGCAGAAACCCAAGCTATTTTGCCTTACGACCAAGGCCTATCAAGATTCCCCGCCTATTTACAACAAGGCGATATGGAAAGTAATGGTAAGTTTGTCAGTCGTTCTGGTGAACGCATTACTTACACCACAGGCCCGATTATTTGGGGTGAGGCTGGTACAAATGGCCAACATGCTTTTTATCAATTAATACATCAAGGTAAAAAGTTAATTCCCTGCGACTTTTTAGTGCCGCTACGTAGCCAATATAAAATTGGTGAGCATGGTGATGAGCATCACAAGATATTGATCTCAAACATCTTTGCGCAAACAAAAGCTTTAATGCAGGGCAAAACTGCTAAAGAAGTTAAAGCTGAGCTTGAAGAGCAAGGCATAGACCATCACAGCATTATGGAACTGATTCCGCACCGCGTATTTAGTGGCAATCGCCCTACCAATACGATAGTCATTGATGAGCTGACACCTAAAGCACTGGGTCAATTGATTGCGCTTTATGAGCACAAGATTTTTGTGCAAGGCATTATTTGGAATATCAACTCGTTCGACCAATGGGGCGTTGAGTTTGGTAAGCAAATCGCGCAAAAAATCTTGCCGCAATTATCTGGCAATCAAAAAATTACCGATCATGATGGCTCAACTAATAGTTTGATTAATTACTTTAAAGAAAAAACTCAGCATTAGGTCTGTACTAAAACCAAGCGCATAAAAAAAGGCAGATTAAAATCTGCCTTTTTTTGTTTTAATTCATTTAGTTAAATCATTAATGTAATGCAATACCTTTAAATAAAGACTGCGTCATAGAAGCGCCAAATTTTCTGGCAACGCGATCTGCCAAGCCCTCAGATTCCGTGAAGTTCACAATATTTTCTTGCTTAATCACTTCACGCGCCACGTACTCATAACTGCCCAATCCATCCGCCAAGCCCATTTTAATGCCCGCTTCGCCACTCCAAAACAAACCACTAAAAGTCTCTGGGGTTTCTTTTAAGCGCTTGCCACGACCTTCACGCACCACAGCGATAAATTGTTGATGCACTTCATCCAGCATGGCCTGTGCTAAAACTTTATGTTTTGGATTTACAGGAGAGAAAGGGTCTAACATAGCTTTGTTTTCACCGGCGGTCATCAAACGGCGCTCTACGCCAAACTTAGCCATTGTGCCAGTAAAGCCAAAACCATCCATCAATACGCCTATAGAACCAATAATGCTTGCCTTATCGACATAAATCTTATCTGCGGCAACAGCGATGTAATAACCACCAGAAGCACAAACATCTTCAACCACGGCGTAAACAGGGATTGCAGGATGCAATTTACGCTGACGTTTAATTTCATCATTAATAATGCCTGCTTGCACTGGGCTACCGCCAGGGCTGTTAATGCGCAAAATAATCCCTTTGGTATGCTTGTTGTCGTAGGCATCATGTAAGCTAGAAACCACAGAATCTGCATTCACTTGATCCTGCGCGCCAATTTCCCCTTGAATATCAATCAATGCCGTATGATCTTCTGCACTATGGCTGCTGTTGCCGCCTATCCAATTGAGCATATAAAACAACATTAAAAATAGCCAAATAAAAGTGAGTGATTTAAAAAGAACGCTCCAGAAGCGATTGCGCTTTTGCTCTTTTAGCGAATGAAAAGCTAGCTTCTCTAACACTTCGCGTTCCCACTGGGTTTGGTTTTGATCGCTTTCAGACATGCTGTATCTTTCTTAAAATATTAACTTTCGACTAGTGTAATTGAAATCACACCATTTTGTTGAGTGACTATAAAGCGTCTTCACTTTTTTCAATCACATACTGCTTAAGCGTGCTTATGCACCATGTTTAAACATTGGCTTTAAGCCAATCACTTAAATGAGCGAATTGATCAAAATGCGCCAAAGGGGCATGAGCCAACAAACGCTCTACAGGATGCGCACCATAAGTCACAGCCAAACTCGCGACCTTGGCATTTTGTGCCATCTGCAAGTCAAAGCTGGTATCGCCTATCATCAAAGTACGTTCGGGTGAAGCTGCCACCTCGTCCATTAAATCTAAAATCATTTGCGGGTGCGGCTTGGACTGACACTCATCAACACAGCGTGTGGCTATAAAATGATGCCCAATACCGCTATTGGCAAGGGCTTTGTTTAAGCCTCTACGCCCCTTGCCCGTGGCAACGGCAAGAGGCACCGATTTAGCCTTCAGGTGGGCAATCGTTTCCGCCACCCCATCAAACAAAGGAATACTGTCCTCTCCCAAACCATAATAATGCGTATATCGTGCAGTAAGCTGGGCTAACAAGTCGTCAGGAATGCGACCAAATAAGTCATATACTGCCTCACGAAAGCCAAGGCCAATAATGCCACTGGCCGCCGCCTGACTTGGCTCAGGCAAGCCAACGTCTGCGCTACCTTGGCGTATGGCGTCTACAATCAACTGGGTAGAATTAGCCAAAGTGCCATCCCAATCAAAAATGATTAAATCGTAATTATTTTGCATGTTGGTATTTTAATTTTCTGAAGCGAGTTTTTTGAGGAATTTATCTAATTCTGGTGGCAAAGGCGCAATCAGCTT
>JBMSSY010000049.1:0-8991 GCA_049424605.1 Candidatus Methylopumilus sp. | reverse complement strand
CAGCGAGGACTACACACAACGCTTTAAACACTTGCTATATGAAGTGAAGGCGGATAGAAAAACGCCAGTACTGATGTGTCATCCTGCCATCCAGCAAGATGGCAATGAGGATGACTTTATCTATCCAGCCAGAGTAAGGGAATTTGAGGTATTAGCCAGTGATGCACTGGCAGTAGCATTACAAGGCTATCGCCTAGTTAAAGGCCCGGCTGATTAGCCTTGTGCTGGCATTGCGATTGAAGACCTTCTCAATTTCTTAGAAAGCTTAGTGACTTTTACCAGCTTTTGCATCACGCAATATTCTGAACCAACATTACCACCATTTTCATCTGGCTCGTAATAATGATTGGTATAAGCCCAGCGCGTGTTTGAAACCTTTTGCACATCCGCAATACCAGTGCTGTATTCATTGCTACGGCTATCTGAAAGATTAAACGTCAATGCGAGTTTGTATCCATTAGCGATGGCTTGACCTTTGTAAACTAGAGAGTTCTCTGTTTCGGTATTAAAGTCATAAACACCAAAGCCACCGTGGCTGCTAATGCGATTAAGTTTAAGTGTGGCAACGACCTCATACTCACCCACTTTGTTATTCTCACCCTTGCATGAATAAATCCCACTAAAATTTGGCCCAACAAACTGATCTTCAGCGTGAGCAAGCCCAAAATAAAGACTCATTAAACATAAAACGAGCAAAGGCAGTTTTTTCATGCGGATTTTCTTAGGTGGATTTAACAAGATCGCTATTGTAGCCTGATGCTGGCTTACTTTGTAGCATCCGCCACCGTTCTTTTGAAAATTTATGTTTTTACTTTGTTTTTGCTGATGGGCTAGATTATCATAAGCGCTTCGCAGTTTAGCTGATGCTGGTTCACTTAACGATTGATTAGACGATTGCTTAAGTACTGCCAACAATGCCTCACTCAGGGATTTATGTCGATTTTAAGTCAAGCAACACAACAATTCATTTGGCGTTTTAGCGCATTTAATTTTGTTCTATTGCTTTTGCTTGCATGTTGGCTGGGGCAACAAAATCAACCTATCGCATTACCTGAACCGCATTTGCCAGTGGATGCCAAGTTGCAATGTGTGTCTTACTCGCCTTATTACAAAAACGGGCAAACCCCGCTCAATATTCAAACACACATCTCGCATCAACAAATTGACCATGATTTAGCAACCCTCTCCAAACAGTTTGCTTGCGTGCGTATTTACTCGGTAGGCCAAGGCTTGGACTACGTGCCTGAAGCTGCATCTAAGCTAGGCATGAAGGTTTATCTAGGCGCATGGATAGGCTGGGTTAAGAAACTAAACGAACGTGAGCTAAACCTAGCCATAGCAGTCGCCAACAAATATCCAGATACTGTTAAAGCGCTGATTGTAGGTAATGAAGTGTTATTACGTGGCGAACAGACTGAGTCTGCCATGAAAGCTTATATTTATCGCGCTAAAACGGCAACTAAAGTAGCAGTAACCTATGCCGATGTATGGGAGTTTTGGCGCAAACACCCAAGTCTTGAAGACTCTGTGGACTTTGTCACCGTGCATATTCTGCCTTATTGGGAGGACAATCCGCAGCCGATTGACCATGCACTTGATCACACCAAAAAAGTGATGGATTTGATAGCACAAACTTTCAAAAAGCCCATTCTAATTGGTGAAACTGGCTGGCCTTCTGCGGGCCGCCAAAGAGAAGGTGCTGAGCCCAGCCTAATTAATCAAGCCAGATATATACGCGGCTTTTTAATGCTGGCAGATGAACAACATTGGAACTACAACCTCATTGAGGCTTTTGACCAACCATGGAAGCGCAACTTAGAAGGCACTGCTGGCGGGTACTGGGGAATGTTCAAGGTTGATATGACGCCTAAATTCTCCTTTTCAGGCAATCTCGCTGAAAGAGACGATGCTAGCTTAGCCATTTATGCAGGCTGTTTAGGTGCGCTGTTGTTTTTGGCTTACTCATTGTTATTTAAATTAGGCACAACAAAACATCACATCAGCATGGCTTTATTTGGCGCACTGGTTGGAGTGAATGTGCTTTTACAAGCTGAGTATTTAGCTATCGCCTGCCGTACCCCGCAAGAATGGCTTGCGCTGGGCGGCCTTGCTCTGCTTGGCTTTGTCAGCTTGCTTAGCCTGCCTGCTTTTGTTTTTAAAGGCTATCCAATCGCGAAAAAATTGCTATCGATTTCATCAACCTTGTTTTTACTAGCCGCCTTAAGTCTTAACTATTTATTACTGGTTGATGGACGCTATCGTGACTTTGCCATTGCTTTGTATGCCCTACCCGCATTGCAGCTATCATTGGGACTGTTCATATTTAAGCAAAGCATCAAGCCAACATTTTCAGCCTATCGCTGGCTAGGTATTTTGCTTGTTGTCAGCGCCATGGTTTGTTTATACAAAGAGCCTAGCAATCACTTAGCCATGATTTGGCTAGTCATTAGTACACTTATTGCTTGGGCTAATTGGCCAGCAAAGCGCTCAACCACCATTTAATTGATTAGAAAACCCATCCTTTATGCTTCCATTTTTTAAGCGCTATATCAAGCCAGTATTATTTGCGACTTTAATCGCCATGATTCACTTTGGCATTTGGAGCATCTCAAATCGCGCGCTGCCAGTGATGAATGCGCCTCCCATCGTCAATGGCTTTGCCTATAGCGGATTCCAAGAAGACCAAAGCCCGTTGGATAAGCAATACCCAAGTACGGCAGAACTGGTCAACGACTTAAAAATATTAAGGCCACTCACCAACCGCATTCGGATTTATGGCGCACTTGAAAATAGCGAAGTCACTGCACTCGCTTCTAATTTAGGCTATGAAGTGACTGCTGGCGCGTGGATTAGCGGAGACCTCAATGCCAATCGCCGTGAAATCGACGCGCTCAAAGAAAAAATAAAAAATTACCCGCATATTGAACGCGCCATTGTCGGCAACGAGGCATTACTTAGAGAAGATGTCACGCCAGAAGAGCTGATGAGTTACTTAGATGAAATGCGTTTAAGTTCTAAGTTACCTATATCAACTGCTGAGCCTTGGCATATTTGGTTAAAAAACCCTGAGCTAGTCAAACACGTAGATTATATTGCCGTGCATTTACTGCCATATCACGAAGGCTTGGCGGTTGAAAATGCGGTTGATTACGCGCTGCAACGCTATCAAGAGCTAATGGATGCTTACCCAAGAAAGAAAATTGTTATTACAGAAATTGGTTGGCCTAGCCATGGCCCTACCATAGGCGCTGCCGTGGCTTCTGATGTGAATCAGGCGCGTTTTGTCCGTGAATTTTTAGCGAAAACAGCTCATAAAAATTACGACTATTATTTGATGGAAGCTTTCGATCAGCCTTGGAAACAGAAACTAGAGGGCTGGGCTGGGGCTTATTGGGGGATGTTCGATGCCGAACGCAATCCAAAATACTCACTACAAGGCGCAGTGCCTAAAGATGACCGCTGGGAAGAGAAAGCCTTGTGGGCAAGTTTGATTGGCTTTCTGCCGATTCTGTTTATCGCTTATCGCTTTAGACATTGGGGCTTAGGTGGTCGCTTCTCTATGGCTATTTTGCTACAAGCTTGTATTACCACGCTGGTAGTGGCTTGGAACTTGCCTGGCGACTATTACTACACCCTGCGCGATTTTGTGGTGCTGATTGCGCTGATTATCGGTATGGGGCTGACTTCCGCAGTGCTGATGATTTACGGAGTAGAGTTCAGCGAAGTGATGTTTAAATCCAAGTGGAATCGTGCTTATAAGCGCGAAAAACCTGTACCTGCCGAGCAAGAGCTTTTTGTTTCCATCCATCTAGCTTGTTATAACGAACCGCCTGCGATGGTGATTACCACCATAGAGAGCCTCGCCAAGCTTAACTACACTCACTACGAAGTGATTGTGGTGGATAACAACACCAAAGACGAAGCCAAATGGAAACCAATTGAAGAATATATGGCAAAGATGCCAGAAAACTTCCGCTTCTTCCACTTACCGCAATGGCCTGGCTTTAAAGCTGGCGCCCTTAACTTTGCGCTTGAGCAAACCAATCCTAAAGCACAAGTGGTCGGCGTGGTAGATGCTGACTACGTGGTTACCACAGATTGGCTATCTGACTTAGTTCCTCATTTTGCTGACCCTAAAGTAGCCGTGGTACAAGCGCCGCAAGCGCATCGTGACTGGGAAAATAATTTCTTCCGCCGCATGAGTAATTGGGAGTTTGAAGGCTTTTTCCGTATCGGCATGCATCATAGGCATGAGCGTAATGCCTTAATCCAGCATGGCACAATGACGCTGGTTCGTCATCGTCCATTAGTAGACTTAGGCAAATGGTCGGAATGGTGTATTTGTGAAGATACCGAGTTAGGTTTACGTTTATTGGAAAACGGCTACGAGCTTCGCTATATCGACGATACCTTTGGGCGCGGCCTGACCCCTTCCGACTTTAAAGCTTTGAAGTCACAGCGCTTCCGTTGGGCGTTTGGCGCGATGCAAATCCTTAAACGTCATTTACCAAAACTGATAGGCGACTCCACCCTCACTTTTGGGCAGCGTTATCACTTCCTCACAGGCTGGTTCGGTTGGCTGGGCGATGCCTTACAACTTATTTTCACCATAGGCTCTATTGCTTGGACGATAGCAATGTTGCTGGCACCTAGCGCTTTTAGCTTGCCAGTGAGCATTATGATTACCCCCATACTTTGCTTTTTAGCCATCAAAGCAGCGTTGGGGCCTGTGCTTTACCGCAAAACCATGAATTGCAGTTGGAAGGATATTTTTGGCGCTTCACTTGCCAGCTTAGGCCTCTCTCATGCAATTGCGCGTGGCGTGATGATGGGCATCCTGAAAAAAGACGGTGTATTCAAGGTGACGGCAAAAGGTAAAGTCAGCATCAATAAATTGCAGATTCTTAATCCGATTATTGAAGAAGTCACTTTGCTGGTCTTGCTGATTATTTGTGGCCTTGCCATGTTGATTACACGAGGCTTTACCAATATTGATGCCGAGCTATGGGTAACCATGCTGGCCTTACAATCCTTGCCATACGTCAGTGCTTTGGCCTGCCAAATCATTGCGCAGCGCCCAGACCAAGCAGCTAAGTAATTAGCCTTGAGATGATGCGGACAACAAGGCGGCACCAACAATGCCTGCCTTGTCGCCTGTAGAAGAGATGCTGATTTGAATACGACCACGTAACACTGGGATCAGATCAGCATCTAACTGCTGATAAAAACTCTGTTCCATTAAGCCCCAGGCCTGACTCACCCCGCCGCCAATCAGCACACGCTGTACATCAAGCACTTTTAAGATATGTGCCAAGCTTTGCGCTAAAGCACTTGCCGCGAGTTCATAGGCTTGTGTTGCCATCACATTGCCTTGCGACGCCAGCATGGCGATTTGCTGTGCTGTTAGCGTTACCCCCGACAATGCCTGATAGCTTTTACTAATGCCAGTGGCGGAAGCATACTGCTCTAAACAGCCATGATTACCACAGCCACACAAACGACCATTCGATGAGGTAATGATATGCCCAACTTCCATCGCATAGCCGTGCTCCCCAGCAACTGGCTTACCTGCTTGAATTAATCCGCCGCCAACCCCTGTGCCCAAGCCTATATAAATCATGCCTTCATGCGCTGGTATTTGCATTAAGCGATACTCGCCAAAAGCTGCCGCCAGCGCGTCATTTTCCACCATTACTGGGCGTTTAATTTTAGCCGCTAAGTCGCCTGCTAAATCGACATTGAGCAAGCCGGGCAGATTAGGCGATTGCGCAACATGGCCTGTATGCGGGTCAACAAAACCAGGAAAACCTATGCCGATAGAAGCCACATCAGGAAACTGCTGCAAGACTTTATTTAACACATCGCTGCTAGTCTTGATGATTTTTTGCCAAGCAATCTCTGCTGTATTGCTTTGACACAAATGGGCAAAGTCAGCGTGATTACGCTCCTCATGGATAACATTCAGGCCATCCACAACACCAATGCGCAAATTAGTACCGCCAATATCTACCCCAATGCGCCTCGTCATTATGCGCCAGTCAGGGCATTGGGATTGCGTCTGTTTTGCTGGATTAAATGGGCAAAAGACTGCACCATTTCATCGCTTAGTTGCGACCAAGCAAAATGCCATTGCCAGTTACCCTCAATAGTGCCCGGTGTATTCATTCGATCAGCGCTTCCTAGTCTGAGAATGTCCTGCATGGGGATAATCGCTAAAGTGGCATTCGATGCCAATGCCATTTGTATCAGCACCAAAGGCATCTCGAATGTGTCATCTTCGATGTAATCATGCGTTTGCAAATAGCGCTGAAAGATTGCTTTTTGACTTTCGTTTAAGCCTTGATACCAACCCAAGCTGGTGTCGTTATCATGGGTACCTGTGTAAACCACGCTATTTTCGGTGATTTTTTCTGGCAAATAAGGGTTTTCAGCACTGCCATCAAAAGCAAACTGGAGAATTTTCATACCGGGCAAATCGAAGGCTTCACGCAAGGCATTCACTTCATCGGTGATAATCCCCAAATCCTCAGCCACTAGAGTAATCAGCGGCAAATGCTTCACTATGGCTTTTAACAAAGCATCACCGGGGGCGATGGCCCAAACACCATTGATGGCTGTTGGCTCATCGGCAGGGATCTCCCAAGCCGCTTCCAGCCCTCTAAAATGGTCTATACGCACCATATCAAACAAGGCATTTTGGGTACGCATACGACCTAACCACCATTTAAAGCCATCCGCCTGCATGGCAGACCAGTTGTAATGTGGATTGCCCCAACGCTGGCCCGTTTCAGAAAAGTAATCAGGTGGAACGCCTGCGACCACGGTCATATTTAAATCATCATCTAATTTAAACATCTCAGGCCGCGCCCAAACATCAGCGCTATCATAGGAAATAAAAATTGGAATATCGCCAAACAAAGCAATACGCTGATGATTGGCATAGGTCTTGAGCGCATTCCATTGTTCAAAAAACACAAATTGCTTAAATTTTTCTAAAGCAAGCGCTTCAGCAAAGTCATGTTGCGCTTGTTTAATGGCATCGTTTTCCCGCAATTTTAAAGGGCTAGGCCAATCATGCCAGCAAACATGCTGATAGTGATTGCGCAAGGCTATAAACAAAGCGAAATCATCCAGCCAATGCGCCTGCTGTTTGATAAAGCGGACAAAATCAGCTTGTGCTTGCGGCGTATTGATTCGGTTAAAATTTGCAAAAGCGCGTGCCAACAATTCAGACTTTTGTTCACCTGAGTCTAAATCGCTTTGTGATAGCCAATCTTGCTGCTTTAACACATCCAAACTGATTAGATCTGGGTTGCCAGCATGGGCTGATAAGCATTGGTAAGGCGAGCCATCGGCGTGCGTCATATTCAATGGCAAGGTTTGCCAAACCGTTGCGCCAACGCGCGATAAAAAATCGACAAACTTGAAAGCGTCCTGACCTAAATCAGCATGAGGCAATGAAGTAATGTGTAACAACACCCCTGCACGCCTTTGTTTTAACACATGTGGAATATAAGCCAATTTACTCGCCCTCTTGACCGCGGCGCATAGTGCCGCCAACCGCAGGGTCGCCACCCCCTAAACTAATTGGATGACTAAGCGCTTTAGGCGCAGGTAGTTTTAATAAACGATACAGATTGCTTAAATTGCGGCGATAAAGTCGATCAAAGCTATCAACACTCACCGATGAGTTGTAATCACCAAACCACCAAAACCAATCAGAGCCTTCGCAAATAGAGAGTTGATGTTCGCAAGCCGCTATTTCATTAGCGTTTAAAATGCCGGACTGCATGACTTGATCGTAATGTTTTTTGGCATCACACAATAAATCCCAAGCCAAGTTTTTATCAGGCGAACCTATCCATGTGCTAAAACTACCATAGACCCAACTGCCTGCAGCGATTTGCGGCAAAGCGGTCAAAGGCTGTTTGCTGTTGGCCACAATATCGCTAAAAGTCATCATCTCAATATCAGGATGCGCAACCAGAGCTTCATACAGTTCGCTTAAGAAATAAAATGCGTTGTAAGGGTAATATTCCCAAGCATTTTCACCATCTAAAATCACACTCACCACAGGATTATTGCCGCTATCATTATTGGCATAAATCTCCTCTAGCGAGCCGATAAAGTCTTGAACGGCTTCACTTGCGTGCAATTTGGAGTATTCAAAACCTATCTTATCCGACAGGTGATCATCCCTAAAGAAACATACAATCTCATTGAGTCCATTACTGACAAGATAAGGCTGATACAAATACGCATTTCTACTGGGAATGGCGCCTGTTTCAGAAGATTTATATAAGCTATTGGTCAAAACACCTTCACCCGTAGCCGCCCATTTCACGCCCTGCTCAGCCATCAGTAATAAGCCCGCTTGCGAAACGCCACCTTCCGCAGGCCACATACCAACTGGCGGCTTACCAAAGCGCTGCTGATGCGTGGTTTGGGCCGACTGTATATGCGCTTTAGCGCGTAAGCGCCCTCCTGGATAAGTCTGACATGATGGTAACGGTGCAAATGGCATGGCATCGCGCGTAGACTTAAAATCTAACAGCAAAGGCAAAATAGGATGGTAGTGAGGCGTGCTTGAAATCTCGATTTGACCGCTAGTTTGTAGCTTTTTGTAGCGCGGGATTAAATCCGTCATCCACTCGCCAATCAAGTTAAATAAAGCCTGTCTTTCTTGAACGGTAAATTGGCTACCTTTTTCCATTAATGCTTGAACAAAAGTATTGTGACGGCGGATACTTTCACCCGTCCAAGCAAGGTGATACCACACCAATAAATCCGCCATATATTGGCCTGAAAGATAATTTGAAGTAGTTGAATCCTCTGCCTTGAGCGCGTTGTAAATATTCAATAGGCGCTGATAATGTGCAAAAGGTTCAAGCATTTTTTCATGATGACTTTTGAAACAGCTGTCGACTATTAGACAGCGCTCTTGATTATTTAAATATTCGAGATTTTCGCGGGCCAACATCGCTAACAATG
>JBMSSY010000048.1:0-8994 GCA_049424605.1 Candidatus Methylopumilus sp. | reverse complement strand
GCCCCGCTACCAGAAATGGCCAACGCGCAGCACTATGAAGTACCCGCCGAATTTTTTAACTTAACCCTTGGCAAGCATCGCAAATATAGTAGTTGCTACTGGCCTAGCGGCGTTAATGACTTAGATGAATCCGAAGCCTCAGCACTACAAACAACATGTCAGCATGCTGACTTACAAAATGGTCAGACTATTTTAGAGTTGGGTTGTGGCTGGGGCTCTTTATCTTTGTGGATGGCGGAGCATTATCCCGATAGCCAAATCACATCCGTATCAAACTCAAACTCACAACGTGAATTTATTTTGTCAGAAGCGGCAAAGCGTAATCTCAACAACTTAAATGTCATCACTTGCGATATGAATCATTTTGCAATAGATCAGACTTTTGACCGCATTGTTTCAGTCGAGATGTTTGAACATATGCGCAATTATCAAGTCTTGTTCGAAAAATTGAATCAATGGCTAAAACCGCAAGGTAAGTTTTTTATGCACATTTTCTGTCATCGAGATGTGCCTTATGCTTTTGAAGTCAAAGGCGACGATGATTGGATGAGCCAATTCTTTTTTTCAGGTGGCTTTATGCCTAGCGATGACACGCCAATTCAATTTCAACAGCACCTTAAAATCCTTAAACAATGGCGCTGGGATGGCACACATTATGAAAAAACTGCCAATGCTTGGTTGCAAAATATGGATCGCAATGCCAGTCAAATCACCCCTGTTTTAGAAAGCTGTTACGGTCATGATCAAGTGCAAATCTGGCGCCAAAGATGGCGTATTTTCTTTATGGCCTGTGCTGAGCTATTTGGCTTTAATCAAGGCCAAGACTGGTGGGTGGCGCACTATCTGTTTGAAAAAAGATAGGTCTAACTCATGTTAGTGAATCTGATAGGCTTTCAAGTCGCTTGGTTTTCTTGTGTATTGGGCAGTGCCAATCAACAGCCTTGGCTTGGCGTATTGGTAGGCTGCCTAGTACTCGCTGTGCATTTATCAAGGTGCGACAAGCCATTATTTGAAGTGCGATTGTTGATTGCCGCCTCTGTGATAGGGCTTATTTTTGATGGCATTCCTAAGAGCCTAGGCTGGATAAGCTTTACGCCAGTGAGCTTTTGGCCTGATGTACTGCCTCCACCCTGGATGGTCATATTGTGGGCCTTATTTGCAAGCACCATCAATGTCAGCTTGAATTGGTTAAAGCATAAAAACTTGCTGGCTATTTTAATCGGTGCAATTGCTGGCCCTGTGTCGTATTGGAGTGCGGTGCGGCTTGGTGCGCTGCACTTTAATAACTTTGCAAGCGCCATGCTCTACTTAGCAATAGGATGGGGCATTGCCGTGCCAGTTTTGCTTAATATTGCTTGCTTGAAAGACCAAAAAAGCTTTTAGCTATTAATAGGGAATCTGAATGCAAACCACTATCTATTACTTCATCACTTTGTTACCCATGCTGGCATTAGCCTTGCTGGGATGGTCATTAAGCTTAAGACATAACAATGTCACTATCGTTGATAGTCTTTGGGCGATTTTTTTCTTAATTGCGACTATGACCACTTTTAGCTTAATCCAAGCGCCAAGCGAACGGGCTTATTTAGTGTTGTTGTTAGTCACGCTATGGTCATGCCGACTCTCTATGCATTTGCATATAAGAAACCATCACCAGCCTGAAGATTTACGATATCAAGCCATCAGGGCAAGAAATGAACCAAATTTCAGGTACAAAAGCATTTATTTGGTTTTTATATTACAAGCTGTTTTAGCTTGGTTTATTTCTCTGCCTTTAAACATGGCTAGTCAATCTAGCAACCCACTTAACAGCTTGGATTATATTGGCCTAGCGATTTGGGTACTCGGCATGTTTTTTCAGGTGGTTGGTGATGCGCAGTTAACTCAATTTAAATCGCATCAAGAAAACAAAGGCAAGGTCTTAAACACTGGCCTTTGGCGCTATACAAGGCATCCAAACTATTTTGGTGAGGCATGTATTTGGTTGGGATATGGCTTGTTTGGTATTGCTGCGGGCGCATGGTGGACAGCCGTTGCGCCTATCTTGATGATTTATTTATTAATTAAAGTCACTGGGGTTAAATTGCTTGAAGCAGATATCGCAGAGCGTCGCCCAGACTATCAATCTTATATACAAAAAACCAGCGCGTTTGTGCCTTGGTTTCCTAAGCCTTGAGTTAATATCCAGACTGCTTATGTATCAATTTTTTATCAGCATTTTAATATTACTCATTCCGCTTGTCGCAAAAGCCCAAACTTGGGACTTTGCTGTTTCTATGAACGGTAAGCCTATTGGTACGCATCAATTTATTCTGACTGATACAGAAAATAATCAAAAAATATTAAAAAGCGAAGCTAAATTTAATATTAAAATTTTATCCATCAACTTTTTTCAGTACCATCATCAAGCGAATGAACTTTGGGAAAATAATTGCCTCCAAAAATTAGAGGCGGACACACAAGAAAACGGTAAAACCACCATTGTAAAAGGCGCTCAAGAGAAAAACTCATTTAAAGTATCTGCACCAAAACCATTGGATATCAACGCTGAATGCGTGATGACTTTTGCATATTGGAACCCAAGAATACTGCAACAAAAACAATTGCTGAACCCCCAAACAGGTGATTACTTAGCAAGCAATATTTCATCTTTGGGACAAGAAACGATTTTGGCCAAAGGCCAAAATATCAAAGCGGAACACTACAAAATTAACACTTCAAAATTCAAAATAGATATTTGGTACGGTCAAAATGATGAATGGCTTGCCCTGCAATCATTAACAGAAGATGGCCGTATTGATTATGTACTTAAGTAAAAGGTCAATATCCGTATGAAACGATCTATCTTAGCCTCTGCATGTGCCCTGTTAACGGCATGCTCAAACCTGCCGCCCATCAAAACGGTGGAACAGGTCAATCTTAATCAGTTTATGGGAGATTGGTATGTGATTGCATGCATCCCAACTTTGATTGAAAAAGATGTGCACAATGGCGTTGAATCTTACCAACTTAGCAGTGACGGCAAAATCAAAACCACTTTTACTTTTAGAAAAGGTAGTTTTGATGGCGAGCTCAAAAGCTATCATCCCACAGGTTTTGTAATACCTAATACGGGCAATGCAATATGGGGCATGCAGTTTATTTGGCCGATTAAAGCCGAGTACAGAATTGTTTATTTAGATAAAGCTTATCAAAATACTATCATCGCAAGAAATGCTAGAGATTATGTGTGGCTTATGTCGCGTAGTCCTCAAATGAGTGATGCGCAATACCAAGGTTTTGTGGCGCAGATAAAAGACATGGGTTACGACATCAATAAACTGGTCAAAATCCCCCAACAATGGCATACCACTTTAAAAAAGGACATGGAATAAATGTGTTTTAAAACCATACTTGCTTGGTTCGATAGTCAGGCAGTTGATGCTTATGAGCAAAACCCTAATAAAATTGAGTTGCTGCGTATCTTGCCTTTTATCATCCTCCATCTGGCTTGCTTCGCTGTATTTTGGGTTGAATTTAGTACCGTGGCCTTACTGCTAGCCATTGTTTTATATTTATTAAGAATGTTTGCCATTACTGGTTTTTATCACCGCTACTTTGCCCACAAAGCATTTAAAACCTCTCGATTTATCCAATTCTTTTTTGCGTTTTTAGGCGCTAGCGCAGCACAGCGCGGCCCGTTGTGGTGGGCTTCACACCACAGACATCATCATGCCCATTCTGACAATCCTAATGACCCGCACTCGCCCAAACAACATGGCTTTTTTTGGAGTCATGTTAGCTGGTTTTTAGCGAATAAAAACTTCACTTCCAAAAATGAGCGCGTTAAAGATTTGCTCAAATATCCAGAGCTGAAATTCTTAGATCGTTATGATGTAATCGCTCCTGTCATGCTTGCAGTGAGCTTATTTATTTTAGGTGCATGGTTAGAAAATGCCGCGCCAGATTTACATACCAACGGTATGCAATTGTTGATATGGGGCTTTGTTATTTCTACCGTGTTTCTTTATCACATGACCTTTACCGTTAACTCACTCGCTCACGTTTGGGGGAATAGAAGATTTTTGACTAACGACGATAGCCGCAACAATACGCTAATTGCCATTTTCACATTAGGTGAAGGTTGGCATAACAATCATCATCATTTCCCAAGCTCAGCCAGACAAGGCTTTTACTGGTGGGAAATTGATTTGACTTACTATGGGCTGAAAATGCTATCTGCATTAGGCTTGATTTGGGATTTACGCAAAGTCCCCACAGAAGTGCTTGATCAAAAACGAGCCATTAAATGAAAATTGCAATCATAGGCTCTGGCATCTCGGGCAACACCATTGCTTGGCATTTGCATGCACAGCATGAAGTGACAGTGTTTGAAGCGGATGCGCATATTGGCGGACACACCCATACCCACCAAATAGAGGCATTTGGTCGTCAATACAATATCGACACTGGTTTTATTGTATATAACGATTGGACTTACCCAAACTTTATCGAAATGCTAGACCAGCTTGGGGTTGAAACCCAAACCAGCCACATGAGCTTTAGTGTTCACGATGAGCGCTCAGGGCTTGAATACAATGGCACAAACCTTAATAGCCTGTTTGCGCAAAGACTTAACCTGCTTCGCCCTAGCTTTCTTGGCATGATTAAAGATATTTTACGTTTTAATAAAGAAGCGCCAGCCCTGCTGAATGACGCTGAGGCAGACATGCCTTTCGGTGAGTATTTAAAGTCCAATCATTATGGCAAAAACTTTATTCAACACTATGTGATTCCGATGGGCTCAGCAATTTGGTCAGCCTCACCTGAGCAAATGTTTGCGTTTCCTGCCAAGTTTTTTATACGATTCTTTCATAATCATGGCATGTTAAATGTTGCTAACAGGCCTGAGTGGAGAGTGATTAAAGGCGGCTCTCAGGCTTATGTGCAAAAACTAAGTGCGCCTTTTAAACAAAATATCCAACTCAATACACCGATTGAGTCTGTGAGCAGAAGCCAAGATGCTGTTATTGTAAAACCTAAAAATAAAGCCGCAGAATCGTTTGATTGGGTATTTTTTGCTTGCCATAGTGATCAAGCTTTAGCGCTGTTAGCAGACGCAAGCAAAGATGAAATTGCAGTGTTAGGCGCTATTCCTTATCAAAACAATCAAATCGTGTTGCATACCGACATTAATTTAATGCCTAAAAAGAAATTAGCTTGGGCGGCTTGGAATTACCACCTAACCGAACAGCCACTTAATCGTGCCGCGGTCACTTACAACATGAACATCTTGCAGTCGCTTGAGTCGCCAGAGCCTTTCTTGGTAACGCTTAACCATACAGCTAAAATTAATCCGAAAAAAATCATCAAAACACTGCAATACACTCACCCCGTATTTACCCCAGCGGGAGTCGCTGCGCAGTTAAGACATGGCGAAATCAGCGGTGTAAATCGCACTGCTTATGCTGGCGCTTATTGGCGCAACGGGTTTCATGAAGATGGCGTTGTCAGTGCGCTTAAGGCGCTTGAGCACTTTAAACAAGCGCAAACTAAAAAAGCCCAACTTCATGGCGCATAAGCAAAGCTGCATATATACAGGCAGAGTAAATCATCATCGTTACTTTCCCATTGATCATGCCTTTCAATACAAGCTGTTTATGATGTATTTAGATTTAGATGAATTACCAAACTTATTTAAACCATTTTGGTTTTGGTCGTACCAAGGCCGTAATCTTGCTAGTTTTTTTGGGGCTGATTATTTTGATGGTCAACAAAAAAATCTAGCGTGCGCTATTCGCGAACTCATTAAAAAAGAAACTGGAGAAACTGCCCAAGGGCCCATTAGGCTTCTGACCCATTTACGCTACTTTGGATTTATCTTTAATCCAGTAAGTTTTTACTATTGCTTTGACCAAGCAGACCAACATTTGGAATTTATTGTGGCGGAGATTACCAATACCCCTTGGGGTGAGCGTCACAGTTATGTATTAAATTGCAAGACCATGAATCAGCCTTATCAATTTGAATTTGAAAAGTCCTTCCATGTTTCGCCTTTTATGCCCATGGATATGGCGTATGACTGGCGATTTAGCGCGCCTTCAGAGCAGCTTTTTATTCATATGGAAAACTTACAAAATCACATCAAAAAATTCGATGCGACTTTAGTGTTAAACCGCATTGAAATTAGCCACAAAAGCATGCGCCAAGTATTGCTGAACTATCCATTAATGACCATAAAAGTGACGCTGGCTATTTATTGGCAAGCCTTAAAATTGTGGCTCAAACGCGTGCCTTTTATCTCACACCCTTAACTCATCATAGATTTATAAAAATATGCCAACAAACACCACCCGAGAAATCGCTTTAATCGGCAAAATAACGCCTAAGCCAAGACGTTTAGACCGATTAGCTAAACATATCCTGATTAAACGACTCGAACACTTGCAACATGGCACTCTCCAGCTGATTGAGGGCGAAAGCTCGCGCAGCTTTGGCAGTAAGTCCACAGACTCATCTTTAGAAGATATTGCGCTTACTTTAGTGGTCAACAATTCGGCGTTTTATGGTGAAGTCGTTTTTGGCGGTTCGATAGGCGCTGGTGAGGCTTATATGCAAGGTTATTTCGAATGCGATAACCTGACCAAGCTGATCAGGCTGATGGTGAGAAATCAATCTTTATTGGATGACATTGAATCAAGCTTCGCTAAAATTACTGGGCCTATACAAGCGTGGTTACACCGCATCAATAAAAACACTCAGGTCGGAAGCCGCCGCAATATATCCGCGCATTATGACTTAGGAAATGACTTTTTTAAGCTTATGCTTGACCCTACCATGATGTATTCATCGGCTATTTTTAAAACAGCTAAACAATCTTTAGAGCAAGCTTCTATCGCCAAGCTTAAAAGCATCTGCAAAAAACTCGACCTGAAACCTAGCGACCATGTGCTAGAAATCGGCACAGGATGGGGTGGTTTTGCAATTTACGCCGCACAAAATTATGGTTGCAAAATCACCACTACAACCATCTCACAAGCCCAATATCAACTTGCATTACAAAGAATTAAAGATGCTGGCTTAGAAAATAATATTGAAGTTTTACTCTCTGATTATCGTGATTTAACTGGCAAGTATGACAAGCTAGTGTCTATAGAAATGATTGAAGCAGTAGGCCATCAATTCTATGACACATACTTTAGGGCCTGCGGAAACTTGTTAAAACAAGATGGCATGATGCTACTGCAAGCCATTACCATCGCAGATCAGCGCTATGCCTCAGCCATCAAGTCGGTTGATTTTATTCAGCGCTATATTTTCCCTGGTAGCTGTATTCCATCAGTTACCGCCATGCTTAATAGCATCACAAAATCATCTGATATGCGTTTGGCTGACCTTGAAGATATAGGCCCACATTACGCCACTACCCTTGCAAAATGGCGAGATAATTTCTTTAACAATATCGCCGCAATCCGCGCCCTAGGCTATCCAGAAACATTTATCCGCATGTGGGATTTTTACTTGTGCTATTGCGAAGGCGGCTTTGAAGAAAGAGCCTTAGGCGATGTTCATATGCTATTAGTCAAACCCGAAAATCGTAGACGCGCTAAAAGATAGAACGCACCAAGGCCATGGGCGATTAAATATTTTTTGACATTTATGCCCACCTAAGCATCTAATCCTATATAAGCACTCAAAACGCTTGATAACCAAAACTCTTAATCAAGCGCTTCTATCGGAAATGATATGTTGAAAAGTAATATCGACAGCGGGTTAAATAAACTCAACAGCGCCCTTACAAAAGAGCTGTTTCAAGCACTTATCCCTATTGTGTTATTAATCATCGTCGCCTGCGTGACGGCTTATAAATTGATAGATGTCGCACCTCCCAAAAAGATTGTGATCTCTTTAAGCAATCAATCCCCTAACTACAGAGCGTATGCATCCATCTATCAGGCCTTATTAAAAAAAGAGGGGATAGCGCTACAAATCAGAGAAACTAGCGGTGATATCGAAAATATAGAGCTTTTGAAAACGCCATCTTCAGGTGTCGATTTGGCTTTTGTACAAGACGGGGTCACACGAACCGAAGGCGCAGGTGATTTGCAATCACTGGGCAGTCTATATTACGAACCCGTTTGGATTATTTGCCGATGTGATTCCAAGATTAAGCACCTCGCCAACTTAAGAGGCAAAAGAATTGCTATTGGCGCAAAGGGTGAAGGCTCAAACTTACTCGCGACTAAACTATTAAACGAAAGTGGCTTAAACCGCCACAATACAAGGCTACTAAGCTTGGGTAGCGAGCGTTCAGTTGATGCTTTACTTAATAACTCGGTTGATGCGGCTATTTTAGTAGACAGCATCAACTCATCTCTGATTAAAAAAGCGCTATCTAAAACAGGCGTTCGTTTAGTTGATTTAGATGATGCCGAGGCTTATACCAAGCATTTTTCTTATTTACATCATCTAAAACTACCTGAAGGCGCCATTGATATTGAGCGCAATATCCCGCCATCAAATATCAATTTGGTATCTCCAACAGTCACCTTGCTGGCAAGCAGTAAACTGCATCCCGCATTGATATATCTCATGATGAAAGTCATTACCCAAATTCACCACAACGAAAGCCTGCTGAGCGCCAATAACGAGTTTCCATCGATTAAAACTTCAGAAGTGACGCCTAGCACGCAAGCAATTAATTTTTATAAATCAGGCATCCCGTTTTTAGATAAATACCTCCCTTTTTGGGCGGCTACTTTATTAAGCAGAGTTTTAATTGTCCTGCTGCCAATACTCGCCATCCTGATTCCGCTGATTAAATTAATCCCATCGGCTTATACTTGGCTTTTGAAGTTTAGGCTGTTTAAATATTACGGCGAACTGAGATTTCTTGAGATGCAATTAAAACAAGAATCCGAGCTGGAAAACCGTGCTTATTTTTATAAAAAACTAGATGAGATAGAACAAAGAGTCAGTGAAATGAAGCTGCCGATCAGTTTCTCACAATATATC
>JBMSSY010000047.1:0-9041 GCA_049424605.1 Candidatus Methylopumilus sp. | reverse complement strand
TAATTTCGTTGTACTCTGGATGAATTTCGGCCTTCATGGTCAAATCTCTTTCAATCACTTTTTACTGAGCCAGTAATTATCAATGAATTCTTTAAATTAAGCAAGCACTGAGCTGATATTCCAGCGTGCTAATTAACCTCTTCTCATGCTGTCAAAGAAGTCGGCATTGTTTTTAGTGGCTTTGATTTTATCAAGCAAGAACTCCATTGCTTCCAAATCGTCCATGGGATAAAGCAATTTACGCAATACCCAAATCTTTTGCAGAATATCTTTTTCAATTAATAACTCTTCACGGCGTGTGCCAGATTTGTTGACGTTAATCGCTGGATAGATCCGTTTTTCAGCCATGCGACGGTCAAGATGAATTTCCATATTGCCCGTGCCTTTAAATTCTTCGTAAATCACATCGTCCATACGCGAACCTGTGTCGACCAGTGCTGTTGCGATGATGGTCAGTGAGCCGCCTTCTTCAATGTTACGCGCTGCACCAAAGAAGCGTTTTGGGCGTTGTAGTGCGTTGGCATCTACACCACCAGTCAGCACTTTGCCTGATGCTGGCACGACCGTGTTGTAAGCACGCGCTAGACGAGTGATGGAGTCTAATAAAATCACCACGTCTTTTTTATGTTCAACTAAGCGTTTTGCTTTTTCCAAGACCATTTCTGCCACTTGTACGTGACGTGTCGCTGGTTCATCAAAAGTTGAAGCTACTACTTCGCCTTTGACTGAACGTGTCATTTCGGTCACCTCTTCAGGGCGCTCGTCAATCAACAATACAATCAGGCTGACATCAGGATGATTAGCGGTAATAGCATGTGCAATATGTTGCATCATCACCGTTTTACCACTTTTAGGGCTTGCCACTAAAAGCGCGCGTTGACCACGGCCTATGGGGGCAATCATGTCAATCACGCGACCAGTGATGTTTTCTTCACCGCGAATATCGCGTTCTAAAGTCAGTGGTATGGTTGGGAAAAGTGGCGTTAAGTTTTCAAACAGAATCTTGTTTTTGGTGTTTTCTGGGGATTCGCCATTGACGCTATCAACTTTAACTAAAGCAAAGTAGCGTTCGCCATCCTTGGGGGTGCGAATCTCGCCTTGTATGGTATCGCCAGTGTGCAAATTAAAACGACGGATTTGCGAAGGTGAAACATAAATATCATCAGGCCCCGCCAAGTAGGAAGTGTCGGGTGAGCGCAAGAAGCCGAAGCCATCTTGTAATACCTCTAAAGTTCCATCCCCAAAAATGCTATCTCCTTTTTTAGCGGTGTTCTTGAGCAAAGCAAAGATTAAATCTTGTTTGCGCATACGGCTGGCGTTTTCAATCTCGTTGGAAATGGCCATGTCAACGAGTTCGGTCACTGGGAGGTGTTTTAGGTCTGATAAATGCATATGAGGAAGCTCACTGGAAAACGAAACTGCTTTAAGAGGGATGATGGAAAGCTTAGAACTTACAAAACGTGTCTGGTTCTGAATGAACCAGACACAAGACTATATTGATTAAATGTTGCTGTCAATGAAAGCTGTTAATTGTGATTTTGATAGTGCGCCAACCTTAGTTGCTTCTACGTTGCCGTTTTTAAACAACATTAGCGTTGGAATGCCGCGAATGCCGTATTTTGGCGGCGTGTTTTGGTTTTCATCAATATTGAGCTTGGCAACCTTGATGCGCCCTGCATACTCTTTCGCCACTTCATCCAAAATTGGGGCAATCATTTTGCACGGGCCACACCACTCAGCCCAGTAGTCAACCAAGACAGGCAGTTGTGATTGTAGAACCTCTTGCTCGAAAGCATCGTCGCTAGTGTGAATGATATGATCGCTCATAATGGATGAACCTTTAATAAATTTAAATGAATGCTGGAAGTAAAACGGAAAGACTATTCCGCTATCCTAGCGAAAAAACTGGGTTTAGTGAAGCGTTGTCTGCATGTCTTTTGCGTGAATCTATGCTGATTTTAGTTAACAATGGCTCAAAGTGTGCGTGTTTGCTTGTCTTGGTGATAGTATTTGCAAATGAACTCTTTTGCCAGATTTAGTCCAAAATCCGTCCTTTGCCAATGGCTGTTGGTATGTAGCTTATTCGCATTTTTAAATGTTCAGGCCCATGCCGACGCCTCTACTAGCTTGGTGATGAAGGATATTGCTGGCAAAGAGCATAGACTATCTGACTATCGTGGAAAATGGGTGTTGGTCAATTATTGGGCGACTTGGTGTCCTGCTTGTTTGGATGAAATGCCTGATTTTGTGGCCTTATATGAGCAACGTAAATCCAAAGATTTGATGGTGTTGGGCATTGCTGTGGATTATAAAAATGAGCGCGAGGTGCGACATTTTGTGGATGATATGTTGATTCCATATCCGATTATTCTGGGCACGCCTAAAATCTTCGCCCAGTTTGGCTCTCCACAGGTGTTACCCACCAGCTTGATTTACAACCCTCAAGGTGAGCTGGTGAAAATCAAACGAGGTAGCCTTTCCAAACAAGCGCTTGAGTCGCTGATCTCGTCTCGTCCCAATGAGACGGTGCCAGTGGCGCCATCAAGCCAATAAAAAAGCCTGCATAGGCAGGCTTTTTCTTAACGCTAGATAATCTCAGCTTGGTGTGTCTATGCTGACGCCATTTTCGTCCAATACATTCAAGTTATTTTCGGTAGCAAAGTGCATTAGCTGGGTATAGCCCTCAGGATTGATATCCTTAAGCTTTAAATCAACCGCCAAGCAGCGCACGCCATTGACCACGCGAGGTTTTAAGTAGGGCGAGTACTTAAGTTTGCGGTCTGCGCCGAAGCTGGCGTAAGTGCTACACATACGATCCACCCAATCACTTGGACGAAATGGCTTGCCAGCACGGGTCAGGCCTTCGATGATAATTTCTTTACTGGTTTCGCTCATATATATTGCCTAATCGTCGTTAAAACATAAAATATTAATCTTGATATCGGCCTTATTTTATCAGTGAATAAGGCCGATGGGCTTAATCGATGTACTCAAAAGCTTTAACCACGGTTTTAACGCCGTTAATACTGCGTGCGATTTCCACAGCGTCATCAGCTTCTTTGTGGGTAACCAAACCTAGTAGATACACGGTGCCGTTTTCGGTGACCACTTTGACATAATTAGCCGAGAACTTATTTTCCTTGATAAAGCTGGCTTTTACTTTTGAGGTAATGTAAGTGTCGTTGGTGCGTGAGCTTATAGAACTGTTTTTTGCAACTTCAAGATGGTTTTTGATGCCCGCAACATTTTCAATTGGCTTGACCAGTGACTCAGCTTTTTTCTTATTTGCTTCATCTGAAACTTCGCCCGTGATGAGCACTTGGCGATTATAGCTGGTGATATTAGCGTGCACATTGTCTTTTAAACTATCAGCAATCGCTTTGCCTGCTTTGAGTTCAATCGCTTCATCTTCAATATAGGTGCCAGAAGTACGTCGGTCTGCGGCCATTGCACCTCCAGCCGCTGCGCCGCCCACCACTACTGGAAAGCAGGCTGTGAGTTGTGTGCTTAATGCGGCGGCTAGTATCACGCTGCTCAGTAAGGATTTGGTATGTGTGTGCATTTAATCTACTCCTAGTAAAAGACAATCGATAGCATCGCATAAGCAATGCAAAATAAGAATATACGCTTCTTGGATTCGGGCGGGGCGTTCATCTGGAACGCCGAGATGGATGTCTTGATCCTCCAACAGCTCCATTAATAAGCCACCATCACCGCCACTAAAAGCAATCACCTTCATATTACGTTCTTTTGCGGCTTTAATCGCATTTAATATATTGGCCGCATTACCGCTGGTGCTAATGGCGATTAGCACATCGCCTGATTGCCCCAGTGCTAACACTTGCTTAGAAAAGGTTTGGTCGTAATGACCGAAATTCGCAATCGCGGTTAGTGTGGTGCTATCTGCATTAAGTGCGATAGCCGCTAGCCCAGGGCGTTCCACTTCAAAATGATTCAGCATGCGCGAACTAAAGTATTGCGCATCAGCCGCTCCAGCGCCATTGCCGCAGACCAGCACTTTTTTCTCTTTTAAAAATGCCTCAACGATGATTTCTGCGGAGCTCACAATTGGCGCTGCAAGTATTTCAGCCAACGCTAATTTCAGTTGCGCACTGTCTTCAAAGTGCTGGGTGATACGGGCTTTTAAATCCATGGGCTCAACTCTATCTTTTCTATGTTGCGGTTTTGTTTAAGCTTCAAAAGCATTTTTAAGCCAAGTAATGCTGTCTGTTTTTTCTTCATCCATCAAAATCACGTCAAATCGGCAGGCTTGATTGCCGTGCTGTTGCAGATAATATTCCGCTGTGATGACAATTTTATGTTGTTTTGAGGCGGTGATGCTTGCTTCTGCGCCGCCAAATTTTTTATTTTTGCGTAAGCGTACCTCAACAAATACCAAGCAGGCGCCATCTTGCATAATTAAATCAATTTCACCAAAGCGCGAGTGATAATTGCTGGTGATGAATGTTAAGCCTTGAGCGCTTAAGTATCTTGCTGCAAGTTGCTCTGCTACTTGGCCTTTGTTATTCATCAGCACTACTTTATTGTACAGATTCCAATAAGATGCCCTCAGCGCCAAAGCTTGCATTGGCTAGGCTGCGTGTTATTTCGCCGTTGGCGTTAATCTCTATTTTGCCAGATAGCCCGTCTATGCTCGCTCCAGTTGAAGGCAAGCGATCTAAAGTGATGAGTATTTGATAAGCATCGGCGCCGAGTGCAAACCAGCGTTGCATTTCGCCTGCTGGCAGACCCGTGGCGGCTTCTTTATAAGCGCTAAATTTGGGGTTTTCTCTATCCACCATCCAAGGTAAATCGACAAATCGTACGCCTTTGAGCACCAGGTCTTCAGCATTAAAAACAATACCGCTATAGATTTCAGCAATACCAAAGGTGGGGATGTTGGTGGGTAACATGGCGCGTATCAGCCTAGCGCTTTCTGCTTCTGCCGCAATAAAAATCATATCGCTAGGGTTTTGATTGAGCTGATCCTTAATATCACTGCCGTTATTATCTGCGCTAAAGTTGCTTAACTGGCCACCAGCATCCAGCCAGAGCTGTTTGAAGTGCTGACTGATTTGTAGATTTAACGCATTATTGGAGGCAATCACGGTGGCTGTTTGCATGCCTGAATTTCTAGCGATGTTGATGATTTGCGCTACTTCATCACTGGCAAATAAACCATAGCTCACTTGTTTGGGGTGCTTGAGTTTGCTTTTGGCTTTATTGAGCATTAAGGTTGTAACAGGGCTGGACATATTGCTGACAGCCTCTGTTTCACTGGGAGTGATGGGCCCGATGACGTATTGCGCCCCTTCGTTAAGCGCTTGTTGATACAGATTGCTACTTAATCCTGCATTGACCTGATCCGCATAAATTTTGATTTCAGCCTGATCATTGGCGATTTTTTTGGCTGCGGTGAATCCACGCTCAATCGCATCCGAGATTGGGTAAAAATCTGGACTAGAAAAAGGCAGTAATAACGCCACAGTTCCTTTTAATTTTGCTTTGCGTATGTCGGCAGCTGGCGCGGCTGCAAGGGGAAATAACTGAGCCGCAATAGTCTCTTTTGCTGGGTGGTCGGCGTAGGCCAAGCGCCATTGAGCGATGGCTTTTTGATTGCTTTCGCCATTGCTTTGATACTTGGCCGCTAAGGCCAAATCTATCCAGCCTTGCATCACCGTATCTGCGCTGTTGCCGCGCATTTCGGTCAGATTGGCTTTGCTGAGTACAGAAATAATTTCCCAAATTTGATGTTGATTGGCGTTGATCTCTTCTTGATTGATGGGTCTGAGTTTGGCTAGAGAGGCATCAACTAAGATTCTTTGCTCCAAAGCGCGCAAGCTATCAGATTGGTTTTCATAGGCTAGCGCAAGGCTTGTGTGTAAACTTACACCTGCTTGTAAGCTAAGCGAGGGATTTGTTTGTAGTGGAAGTAGCTCACGAAAAGTCGTATCAAAATCGCCCTCTAGGCTGGCAAAAATGCCGTTAAGTAGCTTGGAGTAAGGCGATAGGCTGGGAATATTGGCAGCGGCGATTTGGGCGCATGCTTTATCGTTGTTTTTGAGGCATTGATAGCTCTCGGCAAAGTAGTCCTCTACATTTTTTTTAATTTTAGTGTTTGCTTCAGCGTAGGCTAAATCGCTGAGCGCTAATATAGCGGTGAAGGCTGAAAAAATTAGCATGCACCGTATGAAAGAGAGTTTGATTTGAGTGTTCATCATGTCCCTACATTATATGTGGTCGCGACACCAATTGGAAACCTCCAAGACATCAGTCTGCGCGCACTGGATATTTTGAAAACGGTCGATGCGATTGCGGCAGAAGATACCCGCCATACCGCGCATCTGCTTTCACATTTTGCCATTCAAAAGAAACTGATTGCGGTGCATGAACACAATGAGCAAAAATCAGCACAAATTTTATTGGAGCGGCTACAAGCGGGTGAATCTATTGCGCTAGTCACCGATGCTGGTACGCCGGGCATCAGCGATCCGGGTGCTATTGTGGTGGATGTGCTACGTGAGGCAGGAATGAATGTAGTGCCAGTGCCTGGCGCTAGCGCGGTGATTGCTGCACTTTCAGCCTCTGGCATTACTGCCAATGGCTTTTTGTTTTATGGTTTTTTACCTGCCAGCGGTTCGCAAAGACGTAAAACTTTGCAAGACTTAAAAGCGCATTCTGCTACATTGGTTTTTTATGAAGCGCCACATCGGATTATTGAGTGCGTACAAGATTTAGCCACGGTATTAGGCGGTGAGCGGCGTATCACCATTGCACGAGAACTCACCAAAACTTTTGAGACTTTTCATCGCTGCGCTCTGCAAGACGCTAAAATATGGCTGGAAAGTGACCCTAATCAACAGCGTGGTGAATTTGTATTATTGGTAGAAGCGGCGCCGCTGGTTGAAGCTGCCGCCATTAGCGAAGATGCTGAGCGTATATTGCGCTTGTTGTTGAGTGATTTGCCACTCAAGCAAGCAGTAAAATTGGCGACAGAAATCACTGGGGTCAAGAAAAACATCCTGTATGAATTTGCACTCACAATTAAAGATGAACAAGTATGAATAAAATCACGATAACGCGTCCAGACGACTGGCATTTACATTTGCGCGATGGCGAGGCCTTGGCCGCTGTATTGCCAGATACCGCTCATCGCTTTGCTCGCGCCATTGTCATGCCTAATTTACGTCCACCAGTGACCACAACTGCGCTTGCCGAGGCCTATCGCTTGCGGATTTTGGCGGCCTTGCCAGCAGGGGCGAAATTTGAGCCTTTAATGACTTTGTATCTGACCGACAACACCAATGCTGATGAGATTGCAAAAGCCAAAGCAAGTGGTTTGGTGCATGGGGTTAAGCTCTACCCAGCAGGGGCGACCACTAACTCTGACTCTGGGGTGACCAGCTTGGATGCTTGTGCTCAAGCTTTGGAAGCCATGCAAAAACATGGCATGCCTTTGTTAGTACACGCAGAAGTGACGGATGCGGATGTGGATGTATTTGATCGTGAAAAAGTGTTTATTGACCGCCATATGAAGCCATTATTGGCAAAATATCCAGCGCTTAAGGTGGTGTTTGAGCATATTACGACTAAAGATGCCGCCGATTTTGTGCTGAGCGCGCCCCAGCATATTGCCGCAACCATTACCCCACACCATTTGCTGATGAATCGTAATGCCATGTTTACAGGGGGTATCCGTCCGCATCACTACTGCCTGCCCATATTAAAACGTGAGGAGCATAGACTGGCTTTGCTTCAAGCTGCCACCTCTGGCAATCCTAAATTTTTCTTGGGAACGGACAGCGCTCCGCACGCTAAATCAGCCAAAGAAGCGGCTTGTGGCTGTGCTGGTATGTATAGCGCTCATGCAGGCATAGAGCTTTATGCAGAAGCGTTTGAAGCCGTCGACGCACTAGATAAGTTGGAGGCTTTTGCCAGTTTTTATGGCGCAGATTTTTATGGCTTGCCACGCAACACTGAGCAAATTACCTTGCAAAAAACGCCTTGGATTGTGCCTGAACATATCACGTTTGCTAATGATGTGTTGGTGCCGCTGCGCGCAGGCCAAGCGGTTGCTTGGCGTATGCTTTAAAGCTGCCAGTTAATCGGTGTTTGGCCTCGTTGACGCAAATAAGTATTAATGGCAGAAAACTGGTGATTGCCAAAAAAACCACGATGCGCTGACAAAGGCGATGGGTGGGGTGAACTGAGCACTAAATGGCGATGACTATCAATCATCTCGCCTTTCTTTTGCGCATAACTCCCCCAAAGCACAAATACCAAGCCATCTCTATGCTGATTTAATGCGCTGATAGCCGCATCGGTAAAGCTTTCCCAACCGCGCTTTTGATGTGAACCAGCATTTGCCATTTCCACAGTCAGTGTCGCATTCAGTAACAACACGCCTTGATCTGCCCAAGCAGTTAGATCGCCTTGTTCGCTCATTTTTAGCCCTAGGTCGGCTTCAATTTCCTTAAAAATATTCTTAAGTGATGGCGGTAGCGCAACCCCTTGAGGTACGGAAAAGCTTAAGCCGTGAGCTTGGGACGGGCCATGGTAAGGATCCTGCCCAATAATCACCACACGCACTTGATCAAAAGGCGTGTGATTAAAGGCATTAAAAATAAGTGGGCTAGGCGGAAAAATGGTTTTGCCCGCCATTTTTTCTTGCTTTAAAAAGGCGCGTAACGCCTGCATATAAGGCTTGTTAAACTCCTCGCCGATAACGGCTTGCCAAGAGGCTTCGAGTTGTCCGCTTTTTTCTTCTATCATGTGGAAGCACGCAATGGTGAATGGCAATTTTCTATTATAAAGCGCTATGTGACCGATGTAAGCGCTTATGCGGCGCTTGCGTGTTAAAATAAGCTCGAAGCTGGCTAGACAGTCGCCGTCGCATTTAACTTGCTAGTTTACTAGCTTAGTTAAATGGAGAAGACCCTTGTGGTCTCTTCAGCGAGGGAGGAAAGTCCGGGCTACACAGAGCAGAATGACGGCTAACGGCCGTACGCTGAAAGCTAGCAATAGTATAAGGCGCGGAATAG
>JBMSSY010000046.1:0-9196 GCA_049424605.1 Candidatus Methylopumilus sp. | reverse complement strand
GCTACTGAAATGCGTTTCGGTTTCGAAGTAACAATGTACGTAATGAACAAATAATCGATTTTGATTATTGAATAAAAAGGGGAGAAATTACTCCCCTTTTTTATTGCCTGTCCCATCCTAAACTAGGCTGACGCTTTTTGAGATGAATCAAGGAGTGCTCTATCCAATTTTCTTATTGCAAGCCGATTAATGACTTTAGGCTGGAGAGTCAATTTGGGCGTAGAATTATCTCATCGGCGCTTAGTCTATTCTTTATCATTGAAAGAACATTATGGCTTTCAAACACGCCCATCAACACTACAGCAAAAAAGATATCGCCCGCATCGCAACCGAGGCCATGGTAGAACGTGGACTTGAGCCAGAGTTTTCAGAAGCGGCAATTCAACAATTAGAAAAAATCAACACCGCAGCGGTGGCTGATAATCCAGAAATTTTTGATTTAGTAGATTTGCTTTGGTGCTCCTTGGACAACGATGACTCTATGGATCTTGATCAGCTAACAAGCTCACAAGTTTTGAAAAATGGGCTGGTCAAAATATTTGTAGCCGTGGCGGATGTTGATGCCCTCGTTAAAAAAGACTCCGCGCTAGACGAACATGCAAAAATCAATACCGCGTCGATATACACCTCCGCTCGCATATTCCCAATGTTGCCAGAAAAGCTCTCTACAAATCTGACTTCGCTCAACCAAGATGAAGATAGATTAGCTGTTGTTACAGAGATGGTAATCAACAAAGATGGCTCAATTCATCAATCGCATGTGTATAGAGCAAAAGTGCGCAATAAAGCAAAGCTGGCTTATGACGCTGTTTCTGACTGGATTGAAAAGAAAGGCCCAGCGCCAGAAGCGCTTTCAAGAGTAAAAGGCATGCAAGAGCAGCTAATTATTCAGGATAAAACCGCGCAAATACTTAGGCGGCGCCGACATGAGCAAGGCTGTTTAGAGCTTGAAATTTTTCAACCCAAAGCCATTTTTGATGGGGAGCAAGTAGTCGCGGTGCAACAGCAAGTGCAAAATCGTGGCCGTCAATTAATTGAAGAGTTTATGATTGCCACCAATGAATGCACCGCAAAATTCTTGGCGGCTCAAGGCCATGCCTCATTGCGAAGAGTGGTGCGCTCACCAGAAAGCTGGTTAAGAATTGTTGAGTTGGCAAAAAAATATAATGAACAATTACCAAGTCAGCCAAACTCAAAAGCGCTGGCAACTTTTTTGGCAAAACGACATAAAGCTGACCCGCTTAGATTCCCTGACTTGTCATTAGTGGTGGTTAAACTTATGGGATCTGGCGAGTACGTTGTGGAGCAACCCAACGCTGAACCAATAGGCCACTTTGGTTTAGCTGTTCAAGACTACACGCACTCAACTGCACCTAATAGGCGATACCCAGACCTCATTACTTTAAGAATGATTAAAGGCGCATTGCAAAACACGCCGCCGCCCTACAGTAATGAAGACCTCAAAACTCTCGCTGAGCATTGCTCTCAACAAGAGGATGCGGCTAGAAAAGTAGAAAGAAGAGTCAGAAAGTCAGAAGCTGCACTTTTGCTTTCTTCACATCTCAATCAAACTTTTGATGCAGTAGTCACTGGTAGCTCATCAAGCGCCACTTGGGTGCGGATATTAGATATGCCGATAGAGGGCTTGCTTGAAGAAGGCGAACCTAATTTGGATGTAGGGAGAAAGCTCAGAGTGAGGCTGGTATCGGTGAATGTTGAAAAAGGCTTTATAGATTTCATACAGGTGTCTTAAGCCTATTTAAAATTTTGTCGCTGAAGGAGTATCGCATGTACAAAAAAATATTGTGCCCGATTGATGGAAGCGATTCATCAATGAAAAGCTTAAATGAGGCGATTAAGCTCACTAAGGAGATGCACGCCCAACTCAAATTCTTACACATCGTTGACACCTTCTATCCTTACTTGGACGGAATGGAATTGGTGAATTTTAATGATGTAGTGGATCATTTGCGCTTGCAAGGCAGAGAAATACTGGAGCATGCGGCAAGCCTTGCCAGACACGAAGGACTTGAGGCAAATGTTGATGTCGCCCTATGCGAAACATTTTCAAATAAGATTGCGGATATCATCCTTGAGCAAGCGACAACTTGGGGCGCAGATTTAATCGTTTTAGGAACACATGGCCGACGAGGCTTTAATCATTTGATGCTAGGTAGCGATGCCGAAACTGTGATTAGAGGCAGCCTAATTCCTGTGCTGACGATACGCGAATAAAGCATTTCAAAAATGCGAGTAGTTTAGAATGTACGATTAAAATCTGAAAAAATAGGCCATGAACTGGATACTTTTTAAGTACGCGATTACCGCTGGGATGGTTGTATTAATTTCCGAAATCGCCAAACGCAGTGACAAACTGGGCGGCTTAATTGCCGCATTGCCCTTAGTAACGGTGCTAACGCTGATTTGGCTGTTTATGGAAAACCAATCTACCGAAAAAATTGCCAATCATGCTTGGTATACTTTTTGGTATGTCCTGCCTACCCTGCCTATGTTCTTAGCATTTCCTTGGCTACTTAAACGCTTCAGCTTTTGGTCTAGCATGGGCATCGCCATCATCATCACACTTGTTAGTTTTTATCTGTTTGCAAAGCTAGTCAAAAGCTGGGGAATTGAATTGTTGTAAGCATAAAAGCTTGTGACCGCTTAGCAAATGCATCGAGACCTCTATTCATATATCTCATCTCACTGATCGGTATATTTGAGCGCGTTCCCGCTTACTTAAGACAATTTGCCATAGCTGGCCTTGATGAGAGCGAAAGAAGCCCGCACAACTTAGTAAGTAATATTTCCACATTCTATAAAATCGCTGATCATAGCGCTGACTGAGCTCACCCCATGCTGCATTGAAGTTATGCCACCAAGCCATTAAGGTGCGGTCATAGTCCTCACCAAAATTATGCCAATCTTCAATTAAGAATAGGTTTTCGATGGCAGAGGTAATTTCCTTGGCGGAGGGCAATTCGCCATTAGGAAAAATATACTTATCTATCCAAGGGTCTGTATGGCCTTGCGAATTATGGCTGCCAATCGTGTGAAGTAGGAATAAGCCATCACTCTTGAGGCGTTGATGCGCCATATTGAAATATGCTTGATAATTCTTCACCCCAACATGCTCAAACATCCCCACGGAAACAATCTTGTCGAACTGCCCTGACAGTTTGCGGTAGTCCATCAGAACAATCTCGATGGGTAGACCTTTACATCGGGCTTGGGCTAATTTTTGTTGTTCTTTTGAAACCGTCACGCCGAGGACTTCAACACCGTAATGCTTTGCAGCGAAATAGGCCAAGCCGCCCCAACCACAGCCAATCTCAAGCAAACGCTCGCCAGGCTTAAGTTCAAGCTTACGACATATCAAATCTAACTTCGCTTGCTGCGCACCCTCAAGATTATTTGCATCCTGCCAATAAGCGCAAGAGTAGCTCATGGAAGAATCAAGCATGGCCTCAAAAATATCGTTGCCAATATCGTAATGCTGCTCCGCCACATGAAAAGCTCGTTGCGGAGATTGAAGATTCATTAAACGATGCCTTAAGCACTCGCCGATTAATTTGATTTTTGCCCAAACACCAAGCTTGTTATCGACATCAAATCTTAATAGCCGATGTGCTGTTTCATCCAACTGTGCCGAATCCCACCAGCCATCGACATAAGCCTGACCAAAGCCTAAAGAGCCATGTAATAAAATCTCTTTATACGCTTTGGGATGATGTACCTGAATGTCCCATGCATTTGATCCATTAAATTCAATTCCTGCATCGTTGAACAAACGTCTAAGGGATTGAGGTGGTTTATTTTGATTGATCAATTTAGCCATATTGAAAATCACGCATCTATTCACATGCTTAAATAATCTAAATCCTTTTAATGACAACCATATTGCCTTAAAACAGGATATTCAATCACTGCAATACATAGGCAAGCTTACTTATATGCAGAATATAAGCACCCGCCTAAAAAAGCTATATCAGATAAGGCGGCTCATCCAAGCCAGAAACCTCAAGATCTTCAATAAAATTAATAAATCCTCGGCGTAGCCGTTCAGGCCATTCACTGCCTAAGCTAAGACCTATCTCGTGTAATCGATCTTCAATTTGTTCGGCTGTGACTATCATGAGGTCGTAAATAATTTGAATATCCAGCAACAGGACATCAATATCAACACGCTTTACGCCAGCAACCATCTTTAAATAATTGATAAAAATATCTGCTTGCTGAGGCGTTAATGCTTGCTCAAGTTTAAAATGACGCCGCCTTAAGGCCTGCACGCCGCGCTGCTTGGGGGCTTGATGACCTGGATAGCCAATATAAAGATGTGGGTTGGCTAAAAAACGCTCACGACATTGATTGGAACAGAAAAAACAAGCTATACCCGAATGCACAACTTCAATATTGTGATCTGTCAGCGGCGCCCCACATACAGGGTCGTTATAAAGAATACTCATCGCGGTAAATGCAATCAGTAAAGATTGCTAACAACTTAAGTTGTTAGCAATCTTTATCTAGATCGCAAGCTCAATAAATTTCGCCTGCTGAGTAATCATGTGCAGCCAGCGGATGGTGTACCAAGTGTTCTTGTGCAATAACCTCTGCTGGCAATGGCAGGCCATGAACGGCGCGCCTAATTGCCATTTTAGTGGCTTCATAATTCCAATCTTGGATTTTAGTATTATCGTCTGCGTCCCAATGCACAAAAACTCCAACGCAAATAAAAATATCATTGGCCTCTTCAATCGGAATAATACCTTCTCTTACGCTATCAGCGACTGCGGCGGCAACACCACACTGCGCTGGCCCAAACATCTGCACAGCCTGCTTGGCATTCTTAATATCCACCTTGTTGAACATCACTGTAGGCGGCTTAGTCATTAGATTGGGCGCAATAAGCGACAATAAAGCTGTATCGCCATGTTTCTGATTGGTCAGTGCAATACAAAATGCCGTTTCTGCGCCACTATTACGAGGCCCCATCAGAATATCCACATGGGCAACCTCGTTACCTTCGCCCACTAAAGCCTCACCTACACAAACCTTATTTATCTTTAACATTGTCATTTTGGTTCACCTTTGCTTTCATTTACATCAAATGTAATGCCACAAAAAGTAACGCTAAAATCACAAACCACCGCTTTATACTATTTAGCCAAAGCGTTTACCTTAGCAGCCATAATAAAATCATTTTCATGCAGCCCATTAATTTTATGAGTCTGGAACACCACTCTGCTGTAGCCCCACCCCACTGTGATATCTGGGTGATGGCCCTCTAACTCACATAACTCGCCAACTTTTTGAGTGAATGATAAAGCTTGCATAAAATCACTAAACTTAAAAGTTCGTTTGAGCTTTGTTGCATTTTCAATCAATTCCCAGCCTGGAACATCAGCTAAAGCCTGCGTTGCAATTTCACAACTGAGTGGGGCAACACCGCCTTGGCATGGGGTGCATTTTTTAGCTTCCAAATTTAATTTCGTCGTCATCATAGACTCCTTTAAAGCATCATCATTGACGAACACTCACTTGCTACGCTGACTTGCGATTTCTGCAATCCTGACGCCATACAGCCTTGCCGTCTCCAAATCGCCTTTGTTAACTTCATCAACACTTGCATCAGATGGTGTTTGCATCATTGCACCAGCAAATGAACCCACATAATTCACATCATCTCGTTTAGCTGCTTTTGAGTTTGAAGGCATCAACCCAACCCCTACCCAAAGGCCAGAATGCTGCATCGCTAAAGTAAAAAAATAATGAAGTGTTGAATGTTTGTCGCCATTCATTGTTGCTGAGTTAGTAAACCCGCCAAAAACTTTGTCTTTCCATTGTTGAGAAAACCACTGTTTAGACGAAGCATCCGCAAACTTTTTAAACTGCCAACTCACACAACCCATATAGGTGGGTGAGCCAAAAATAATCGCATCAGCTTCGCTTAATAACATCCATTCAGCATCTTTGATATTGCCATCCTCATCGATGGCTATTAGCTGTGCGTTTGCCCCTTTAGCAACGGCCTCAGCTTGTTTAGAGGTGTGCCCGTAACCACTATGATAAACAACCACTGTCTTTGCCATAATATCTCTCCTAAACACCTTGGAAACTGCCACTTAATTAGGTTTAGTGTACTACTATGTTTTGCTAACTAGTAGTGTCATCAAGACCTTTATTTTTAGGCTTAATCTTGCCCCGCTAAATGTAAACTGCGCTAAGAAAAATCAGCGTAAGCTAGCAAGTAACTTATGCTGGTCTTAAGCCTGTCAACCTTAACTTAAAGACTATCGTTAAGTCAGTAGGATGCTATTCCTAGTCAGACAAAAAAGGAGAAAATGATGCGTAAATCAATGTTAGTTTTATTATCTGCTGCCATCATCAGCGCACTAAGCTTTAATACGCTTGCGCGAGGCGGTGGCGGTGGCGGTGGCGGCTTTAATCATGGCTGCTCAGCGCAAGATAACGCTCAAAATAGTCAGTCGGTTGATAATTCAAACGGTCGTTTTGCACAAGATAGAGACACAGGATTAGAGCGTGCAGAGGACAGAATGAGCGATCAAGGGCTCTCTAATGAAAAAGCCACTAAGGTTCAGCAGGAAGACACCCCTGATGCGAAAAAATTAAACACCCCACTCAAAAAGAAAAAACCTTACTAAGGGCTAATCAGCCTTTGTTAAACCTGTTGCTCGTGATTGTGTAAGGTCACGAGCAACAATAAAAACCCGTCGATAAATAGCAAAAAGCCCACATCACTGTGGGCTTTTAATGGCTTAGTTTAAAAATCGTGTATTAGGAATAGTTATTTCTTTTTAGGCGCGCTTCCCGACAAATCGTCTACGCCATGGCCAATAATGCCGCCAATAGCCGCACCACCTACAGTACCAACACTACTACCGCCTGTGAGTACCGCACCAGCAACGCCGCCAATAGCCGCGCCCGCCGCCGCGTTTTTCTGACGAGTAGATAAATTAGTGCATCCACTTAATACCAAGAAAACAGCTAATACACCCACATAAATCAATTTGCGATTATTCATCATTCTCTCCAATCACAATTGTCATCAAGGACAAAAAGGCAACAAGCATAACTAGCCTAATACATTTCTTTAAGTCCTATCATCAAAGCTGGCTGATATCTAATACAGCATATCTAACGCAGCTAAAAATTTGCTTACTGACTATTTTATGCTACTTAACTTTGATTACCAGCAATTGATACAGTTCAGTTTATATTTCTTTAAGATCTCTTAAATAAAGCAGCTTCATCATAAAAACTAGCGCTCAATAATTGAGCCTGCAATAAAAATCATTAAAACTCCCCAAGAAAATCACCGCTTTGGTGATTCCAAAGACTTGCATATAAGCCGCCGGTCTTGAGCAACTCGCTATGGCAACCTTGTTCGATAATGTTACCTTTATCCAAAACCACTAATCTATCCATAGCAGCGATGGTAGATAGTCGATGTGCGATTGCAATCACGGTCTTACCTTCCATCAACTGATACAAGCTAGCCTGAATAACGCTCTCGACTTCAGAATCAAGCGCACTTGTCGCCTCGTCCAGCAGTAAAATCGGCGCGTCCTTTAACATCACGCGGGCAATGGCAATGCGCTGACGTTGCCCACCTGAAAGTTTGACACCCCGCTCACCAACGTGCGCGTCATAGCCTCTTCTGCCCTTTGCATCACTTAGCTTCATAATAAAATCATGTGCCTCAGCACGTTTAGCCGCAGCAATCATTTCTTGTTCTGAGGCATGGGGGCGACCATATAAAATGTTATCTCGCACACTTCGGTGTAATAAGGAAGTGTCTTGGGTCACCATGCCAATTTGTTCACGCAGTGAGTTTTGTGTGACGCCATTGATATTTTGCTGATCGATTAAAATTGCCCCTTTTTCAACTTCATAAAAGCGCAAAAGCAAATTAACGATGGTGGATTTGCCCGCACCAGAACGTCCCACCAGCCCAACTTTTTCACCTGGCTTAATTGTTAAATTAAGGCCTTTTAATAAAATATTTTCACTAGCCTCTTGCCGTGCTTGGTTATATCCAAAATCCACCTGTTCAAATTTCACTTCGCCTGTCTTCACTTCCAGCGGCTTTGCATCAGCTTGATCAATAATTTGGTTTTGAATAGTTAGGGTGTTGATGCCATCTTGCACCGTTCCAACTTGCTCATAAAGCGATGTCATTTCCCACATCACCCAATGCGATATTCCGTTTAAACGTAAGGCCATGGCGGTTGCCGCCGCCAAACCGCCTATGCTGAGGCTACCATGACTCCACATCCACAAAGCCATCATGCCAGCGGCAATAATCAACAGCATATTTAAAACATGGTTAACGATTTCAACCTGACTCACCAAACGCATTTGCCCGTGAACCGTCCCTAAAAAATCATGCATGGCAAAACGCGCATACGATGCTTCTCGACCTGCATGCGAAAATAACTTCACCGTACTGATATTGGTATAGGCATCAGCAATACGCCCAGTCATCAAACTACGCGCATCCGCTTGATGTTGAGAAAGCCGACTTAAGCGCGGCACGAAATAACTTAGAGAAATGACATAGCTCAGCAACCATAATAAAAACGGAAGCATGATGTATGGGTTAAAAAAGCCAACAATCGCAACCATACTGCCAAAATACACAATCACGTAGACCATGATATCGCCAGCGATAAACCACAAATCACGCACCGCAAGTGCGGTTTGCATCACTTTGGTGGCGACACGACCAGCAAACTCATCTTGATAAAAACTCATGCTTTGATTAAGCATCAATCGGTGGAAATTCCAGCGCATGCGCATTGGAAAATTGCCTGCAAGGGTTTGGTGCTTAAACAGCGTTTGCAAGGCGACCAAAACAACACTGAGTATTAAGCCGATTGATAACCACATGAGATTGCTACCTTCACGCGCCCATATTTCAGCAGGTGGAATATGACCTAGCCAATCGACAACCTTACCCATCATGGCGAATAACAAGGCCTCAAAAGCCGCGATGAGCGCGGTGAATAATGTCATGCCAGCTAAATATGGGCGAAATCCTTTAGTGCAGCCCCATGCAAACTGCCAGAAATGATGATGTGGGATGGAGTCTAAGCTCTCTGAGAAAGGCTGAACAAGTTGTTCGAACTTTTTAAACATGTAATTTTTTATATCATTGAGGATTGTATTCGCTGAT
>JBMSSY010000045.1:0-9577 GCA_049424605.1 Candidatus Methylopumilus sp. | reverse complement strand
CGCGTGACACGCCATTGTTCCCAGCATTTCATTACGGCGTTCGGTTAACGCGCGGCTACCGCCATACTCACGCAAATCATTTAACACATCACGCGCCAGCGCCACTGCATCAGCATCTTGCAACATCACTGGCACTGCCCGCACAGCCAAGGTGGTGGGCGCAAGCACCGCAATATCAAAGCCTAATTGACGTAAATTGCCCTGCCCATTAGATAACTCATCTTCTACTGTGGCGACTTCCAAGCGATCGGCCTGAAAACTCACAGGCAGCAACAGTGGCTGCATAGGCACGCTTTCAGCATCAAGTGCATTTTTGAGGCGCTCGTACATAATGCGCTCATGCGCTGCATGCATATCCACCACCACTAAACCTAAACTGTTTTGTGCCAATACGTACACGCCGTGTACCTGCGCCACAGCAAAACCCAAAGGAAAGTCTGCTGTAGCGCTTACGGAATCAGGCGCAAAAGCTTGCTCAGCAGGGGCTTGCGGGTCATTGTTTTGCGCTTGATATTCCTGCTTAATCCCGCCAAACATAGTTTGATAAAAGTCTGGGCTAGCTTGATGAGTTCGCAAATCCATTTGCGACTGAAAAGTCGGATATGGCTTACTGCTGTTGCCCGCAGGATTAAACGCGCTACTAGCAAATGGATTGCTGGGCGCTTGACTTGCGGTGACCAGATTAGACATGCCCGTTGGCGTTGCTAATGCTTTATGTAAGGCATGGAAAATAAAGCGATGGATAGCCTGAGCATCCCTAAAACGCACTTCTGTTTTAGCTGGATGCACGTTGACATCGACCAGACTGGGATCTAGCTCTAAAAACAATACAAAAGCTGGATGACGGTCGCCATGCATCACATCTTGATAGGCTTGACGAATGGCATGAGAAATCAGCTTATCTCGCACAAAACGACCGTTAACATAAACATATTGGGTGTCGCGTGCATGCCGCGAAAATGTTGGCTTGGCTGTCATGCCCCATAAGCGCAAACCAGCCGCCGATTCATCAATGCTCAAAGCCTCGGCGGCAAAGTCTTCGCCCAATACCTCAATAAAACGCTTTTCAGGCTCGGTTGCACTGAGGCGCATCAAAGCACGACCATTATGTTGCAACATAAAACTGACATCATGCCGCGATAAAGCGACCCGCCTAAAGGCCTCCTCACAATGCCCGAACTCGGTGCCTTCTGTTTTCAGGAATTTACGCCGCGCAGGAGTGTTAAAGTACAAATCATTGACTTCAACAATGGTGCCAGCGTCTAGCGCAGCGGGCTCAGGCGCTTCTATCTGATGACCATCAGAAGCAATCCGCCAAGCATGTTTTTCATCGGCATGACGGCTAATAAAATGTGTGCGAGAAACCGAGGCAATACTCGCCAGCGCTTCGCCACGAAAGCCTAAACTCGCTACGTTTTCCAAATCCTCCAAGGAGGCAATCTTACTAGTCGCATGGCGCGTTAAAGCCAAGGCCAAATCGTCATAAGGCACGCCAGCGCCGTTATCCGCCACGCGCAACTGCTTTATCCCGCCTTGCATCAGCGCAACGTTAATCTCATCACTGCCAGCATCCAAGCTGTTTTCAAGCAATTCTTTTAGCGCAGAAGCAGGTCGCTCAACCACCTCACCAGCGGCGATTTGACTAATCAGTTGGCTGGGTAATAAACGAATGGACGCCATTAATTCAACTCCACCGTTTCTAAGTAATCGGGCACACAAGTGTTCCAGTGCAGTTGCTCTTCAATATGGTGGCGCATGGCATCCGCTGCAATCGGCTCGCCATGGGTGATAAAAACTCGCTTGGGCGCAGACTTAAAGCCGCGTAACCAATCTAAAATTTCTAAATAATCAGCGTGTGCCGATAAGTTTGAAATAAAAGCCACTTCTGCGTTGACAGGCACATATTCACCGTGAATCTTAATGCTCGCCGCCCCATTAATCATGGCCGCGCCGCGCGTACCTGCCGCTTGAAATCCTGCAAATAAAATAGTGTTTTGAGGGTTGGGCGCAAATGCTTTTAGGTGATGGACGACTCGTCCACCAGACGCCATACCGCTAGCCGCTAAGATAATCATAGGATGGCGATTTTCATTCAGCGCTTTAGACTGCTCTACGGTATTTACCATATGCGCGGTATGAAACATGGCCTCGCACTCACTGGGTGATAAACGATGCTCACCACGATGGCGATTAAAGATTTCAGTCGCATCTACTGCCATCGGGCTATTTAAATACACAGGCACATCGGGAATACTGCCTTTAGCTTTAAGTAGGTGGATGTAATACAACAACTCTTGCGCCCGCCCTACCGCAAACACAGGAATAATCAGCTTACCGCCACGGGAAATCGTCCGATTAATCGCCGCCGCCAGTTTAATTTTAGGATCGGTCTTGTCGTGCTGACGGTCACCATAAGTGGATTCCAACACCATGTAATCAACTGCTTCTACTGGAGATGGCGGCTTCATTAACAAATCATGAGGGCGTCCAATATCGCCCGAAAACAAGATAGACCTGTTTGCATCGTGAATACGCACAAAGGCTGAACCAAGAATATGACCGTTAGACGACATGCGCATGGTCACGCCATCACCCAAATCAATATCTTTTTCAAAGTCGACAGGAATTAATAAGCGCAAGGCTTTTACAGCATCATCTTTGGTATAAAGCGGTAATGCGGGGCTGTGCTTAGAAAAGCCGTATTTATTGGCGAAACGCGCTTCCTCTTCTTGCAAATGCGCAGAGTCAGGCAACAAAATTTCGCATAAATCACGTGTGCCGTAGCTACAATAAACCTTGCCAGCAAAGCCATTACGAACAAACAGTGGCAAATAGCCAGTATGGTCGATATGTGCATGGGTCAAAATCACCAAATCCACACTCGCTGGATCTATCGGCAGTTTTGCCCAGTTTTTTAGCCGTAGCTGCTTTAGGCCTTGAAATAAACCGCAATCCACTAAAATGCGCTTACCACCCACCTCAAGCAAATACTTGGAGCCTGTGACTGTGCCTGTCGCACCTAAGAAAGTGAGCTTCATTGTGATACCTTAATTTTTATTCGTTAGCTAATTTGGTTTTTGCCAGCGCTGGATTGGTTGAAAAATACTTCTTCACCCCTGTGATAATCGCCTCAACCAACTTTTCTCGGTAAGCATCATCATTAAGCTTACGCTCTTCTTCAGGGTTACTAATAAAAGCGGTTTCTACCAAGATAGATGGGATATCAGGCGACTTGAGCACCGCAAAACCTGCTTGTTCAACGGAGCCTTTATGTAGCGTGTTAATTTCTCCAATGCGGGTAAGCACGGCCTTGCCCAGCTTTAAGCTGTCATTAATGGTGGCAGTTTGCGATAAATCCAGCAAAGTCCGTGCAAGGTTGGCATCTTTGTCATCCAAACTCACGCCACCAATTAAATCCGACTCATTTTCTTTTTTCGCCAAATAACGTGCTGAGGCGCTGGTTGCGCCTTTTTCAGACAAAGCAAATACAGATGAACCCCGTGCGTCTGGACGTACAAAAGCATCCGCATGTACCGAGATAAACAAATCCGCTTGCATATTGCGCGCTTTGACCACACGACCATGTAAGGGAATAAAGTAATCGCCATCCCGCGTCAAAATGCCGCGCATATTGGGCTCAGCATCAATACGTTCTTTTAATTTTTTGGCAATGCCTAGGGTAATATCTTTTTCATGAGAGCCATTAGCGCCCTGCGCGCCAGGATCCTCGCCACCATGGCCTGCATCAATCGCAATGGTGATTAACCGCCCCGACTTATTGGTGGCTGGTTTGTTGACGATAGGCTTTTCCGCAACAACTGGCTCAGTTGGGCTTAGAGCCTCAGTCGGTTTATTTTCGGCGATGACTGGGGCTGGTTGAGCAGGTTTGTTTTCTACGGTTTTTTGTTCGGCAGGCGATAAAGGCTCAGCAGGCTTATCCGCTTTTTCTATCACGCTTAAAATAGGGTCTTGCAGAGGATAAACATCTAACACCAATCGGTGTTGATATTGGCCTGCTGGTTGCAAGATAAAAATACTGGGCTTAATTGGCGTTTTTAAATCCACCACCACGCGCACTACATTCGGCTTAAAATTGGCAACGCGCACTTGTTTGATATAAGGGTCGTTCGGTGAAATCGCGTTAGCGAGTGATTTTAAACTGGCGTTTAACTCTACGCCCTCTAAATCCAGCACCAAACGGTCTGGGTCTTTTAACACCAGCATGGTCTGATTAATTTCGTTATTCGCTTCTATGGTAATACGGGTGTAGTCAGCCGCAGGCCAAACACGGGTGGCAGTGACGGTAGTAGCGCTAGCGCTTGTGGCGCTAAGAATGAAAAATCCTAATGTGAAGAGTTGAGATAGCGTTCTAAACATGTATTTCCTGCCGTTGAGTGAGCGATTAAACGAGCGCTTCTGCCCTCGCCCATTAAGTCCAAATAAACATCTATATCTGCTTGCGGAATTAAGTTTCCCGCTTTGTCAGGCCATTCAATCAAACAAATGGCATGTGGATTAAAATACTCTCTAAAGCCCGCCGCTTCCCACTCTTCTTCATCCATAAAGCGATATAAATCAAAATGGTATAAATTCACCTCATCCTGATTTAGCCTTACTTGATAAGGCTCAACCAAAGTATAAGTCGGGCTTTTCACCTTACCAGCAAAACCCAAACCATTTAGCACGCCGCGCACCAGTGTCGTTTTACCCGCGCCCAAGTCGCCATGCAGGTAAATATTCACCCCAGCAAGCAGCGCTCTTGCAAAATCAGCGCCTAGTTTCAGTGTTGCCTGTTCATCCGCTAGCTTAAGTGTAATATCATGCGTCATATATGTTAGACCAAACCAATCATCTACAAGCCCTTGCTGACGATATTAAAAGTTGGGGTAAAGCAATGGGATTTAGCCAAATTGGTATTACAGATACCGATTTGGCAAGTGCTGAACCGCATTATCAAGCTTGGATTGAAAAAGGCTTTCATGGTGCTATGGATTATATGGCAAAACACGGTAATAAGCGCACCCAACCTCAGGAATTAGTCGCTGGAACCATGCGAGTAATTTCAGTGCGCATGGATTATCAACCTCCTAAAGCCAAGCCAACTGAGCAGGTGCTGGAGCAAAGCGAGCAGGCTTTTATCTCGCGTTATGCGCTTGGTCGCGATTATCACAAAGTCTTACGCAATCGCCTACAAAAGCTTTGTGACAAGATTCAAAATGAGCTAGTTAATTATCAATGCCAAGACTTTCAATACCGCGTCTTTACTGATAGCGCGCCAGTATTAGAAGTCGCATTAGCTGAAAAAGCTGGCTTAGGCTGGCGAGGTAAGCACACCTTGCTGTTATCACGTGAGGCTGGCTCTTGGTTCTTTTTAGGTGAAATTTACACAGACTTACCATTGCCGATAGACGCGCCTACAGGCAATCATTGTGGCACTTGCTCATCTTGCATAGATGTTTGCCCCACACAGGCGATTGTTGCGCCTTATCAGGTGGATGCTCGCCGTTGTATTTCTTACCTGACCATAGAGCTTAAAACCAGCATTCCTCAAGAGTTCAGGCCTTTAATCGGCAACCGCATTTATGGCTGTGATGACTGCCAAACAGTTTGCCCTTGGAATCGTTTTGGGCAATTGACGCAACAAGAAGATTTTCATGTCAGGCATGGCTTGGACGACATTACACTGGTTGAGCTGTTCGCTTGGGATGCCGCAACATTTCAGCAAAAAATGGCTGGCAGCGCTATCTATCGAATTGGTCACGAGCAGTGGTTAAGAAATATCGCTATAGGTCTAGGCAATGCAAACACCCAACCCGACATTATTCAGGCACTGCAATCACGGATTGACGACCCATCGGCCTTGGTTCGTGAGCATGTTGCATGGGCATTACAACAGCATCACATCACGGTATAATCCAGCCACACTTCTTATAGAATGTCTTACTGAATGACTTCAAACCTTTATAAAAGGCTTTCCTACGCTCTGTTTGGTGCGCTTTCTATTTTCATCTTACTCACCTTTAAACAATACGGTATTAGTAACGATGAGCAGGTTCAGCATGTGTATGGGCAACTACTACTCAAATTTTATAGCTCAGGCTTTGTCGACCAATCCGCCTTTAGCTACAAAAACCTTTATTTATACGGCGGATTTTTTGATTTAATTGCCGCTTCTTTAGAAAAAATCTTACCTATTTGGGTGTGGGATATACGCCACTTTATTTCTGCCCTATTCGGTTTGGCTGGCATTGTGGCTGTTTATAAAATCACCGAAAAGCTAGCTGGCGAGCGTGCAGCGTTTTTAGCGGCGCTGTTACTCACCCTCACTGGGGCATGGTCAGGTGCCATGTTCACCCATACTAAAGATGTTTCATTTGGGGCCTGCATGACATGGGCGCTGTATTACACAAGCTGCATTGCAAACCAGTTAGACCGTATTCCACGCAAACTTAGCATCAAGCTAGGCATTGCTATTGGCTGTGCCTTGGGCTTAAGGATAGGCGGTGCTTTTGCAGTGATCTATTTACTGCTATTGGTGCTCATCGCCAGCTTAATACAAGCACCAAGCATCAAAGAAAAATTACGTTTTTACGGCTTAGCCTTTGTCGGTTTATTGCCCGCTGGCCTCGTGGCCTTTGTGCTAATGGCTTTATTCTGGCCTTGGGCGATGATGGGTGCAGACCATATTTTGATTGCGGCTAAATCCTTCTCCCACTTCGCTTTCGATATGAACACCATTGTGGATGGCACTTTTGTGAATATAGGCAAGGTGTCCCGATCTTACCTGCTAGAGTATTTGGCGATACGTCTGCCAGAAGTGTTTTTAATTGGCATATTAAGCGCCATTATTGTGCTACTGATCTCCATGCCTAGCAAAATCAAGCCAGGCGCAGGCTTCCTCAAGGGCAAACTGCCTGAAATCTCGCTAGCCATCGCTATTTTATTCCCGCTTGTTTTTGTGCTTTATGACCGCCCAGCTTTATACAATGGCGTGCGACATTTCACTTTTATTATTCCGCCATTGGCAGTATTGGCTGGCATAGGCTTATCTAAGGCTTACGATTATCTATCTGCCTACCCTAAATGGCGTTGGGGCTTTATCTTGTTAAGCAGCGCATTAGCGCTCAATACCAGCTACATCATGTTTGAGTTACGCCCTTATGAATACGTTTACTACAATCATTTTGCGGGTAAAAACCTACAACAAGCCGAACACCATTGGGAAGCTGATTATTGGTCTAGCAGCTTGATAGATGCCAGCAAAATGCTAGAAAATTATTTAGATGCTGAACAAAAACACTGGCCTTCAGAACATCAAGGCCCTTACTTTGTTGCGGTATGTGCTGAGGCTTTTCAAGGGCGCGCATACTTAGATCAGCGTTTTAACGTCACCGAAAACTGGATACGGGCCGATTTCTTTATCTCAAGCACGCACATGAATTGCGATAAAGTGCTAAACGGTAATATCATCGGCACAGTCGCGCGTCTTGGCGCTCCGCTAGCCGTGGTAAAAGATCGTCGCAATTTAACGGGTGAAGATAGGCTACCTCATGCCGCACCTCAAAATTAATCTAACAAACATCGAACGGAAAACTTGTGACTAATAGAGTTGATGCAAATCCACATATCACCGTTATTGTGCCCGCCTACAACGAAGCCGCGGCAATCTCCAGCACGGTGGCTAATATTGCTCATCACTTACAACAATTAAGTGGCAAATGGGATGTGGTGGTGATTGATGATGGCAGTCGCGACAAAACTGCGGATGTGGTGAAAGCCTTACCTAAAGAACTCAACACCACGCTGCTTAGATTTTCACGTAACTTTGGTAAAGAATATGCCATTACCGCAGGCTTAGAGCACGCAGCGGGTGATATCGTGATTTGCATGGATGCAGATGGGCAACATTCATCCGAGTTATTAGCGCAAATGCTAGAAAAATGGCGTGAGGGCTATGATATGGTCTACGCGGTGCGCCAAGACCGTGAAGTAGAATCGTCCTTTAAACGCTGGGGCTCAAAGATTTTTTATGGTGCCATGAGCCTAGGCGGTCAAATCAATATTCCCCCTGATGCTGGGGATTTCCGCTTAATGGATAGACAGGTAGTTAAAGCCTTGCTGTCATTGCCTGAACGCAATCGCTTTATGAAAGGGATTTATGCTTGGGTGGGTTACAAATCTATCGGCATTCCCTATATTCCACTAGCGCGTACCCATGGCGAAAGCGCTTATTCTAAGCTCAAGCTGATTCAGCTTGCGTGGACAGGCATCACCAGCTTTTCTGTGATGCCTTTGCGTTTAGCAAGTGCAGTTGGTGCTTCTCTCGCGTTTCTTGCATTTATCTACGGCATTTATGTTGTGATAGACCGCATGTTTTTTAATGAATCAGTGCCAGGTTGGCCTACTGTGGTTGCCAGCATGATGTTTTTTGCTGGGGTACAGCTTCTGTTTATCGGCATCCTAGGTGAGTACCTTGCTCGTATTTACGATGAAGTCAAAGGTCGCCCTTCATATATCGTTGCCGAAGTGGCTAAGCCAGACGCGCAAAAAGCCATCAGCAAACCACGCACTGCAAAAACAAAACCGCCGCAAGCCATTGAAAAAGATTTACTGAGCTAATGTCGCAAAGGCACGCGCAATCTGTTTCTTGGTTTACCATCATAGGCGCGCTCGCCGCCTTAACACACTATATTGTTGCTGTAGGCCTTGAATATAGCGCACTAGTCACCGCCGCTCACGCTAATATTGCTGGCTTTATCCTGGCTTTCCCTGTGAGCTATATTGGGCATAGCCAATTTAGCTTTGCACAACACAAGGCTAAACATTCAGCCGCGCTTCCGCGTTTCTTATCTGTTGCAATACTAGGATTTTTAGCCAATCAAACGCTAGTCGTTAGCGCATTAAAATATACCGCGCTGCCGTTTTGGTTGGTATTGGGCATGGTGATGATATTGGTTGCGGTAAGCACTTATCTGCTTAGCCGCCACTGGGCGTTTAAGGGTCAGTCATGAAACTTATTTTATGTGCTGACGATTTCGCACAAAGCGAGGCTATAGATCAAGCAATTATCGCGTTGATAGAAAAGCGCCGATTAAGCGCTGTTTCTTGCATGACGCTAAGCCCTTATTGGCCTTTAGCCGCCAAAAAACTCACGCCTAGCATCAGAGCGCAGGCCAGCATAGGCTTGCATCTAGACTTTACCCATTTTGGCGAAGCAATCCCACACCCCAAATTGATCTTATTAAGTTTGAGCCGCCAGCTTAAGCAAGCGCAAATCAAGCAAAGTATTCATCAACAGCTCGACGCGTTTGAGTCAGCATTAGGCACTCCGCCAGACTATGTAGATGGTCATCAGCATGTGCACCAACTGCCTCAAATTCGAGAAGCCTTGCTAGATGTGTTGCTAGCTCGTTACAGCAAGCAATTGCCTTGGCTACGTATCGCCAAACCACCACTTGCTGATGGAATTAAAGGCTTGATTATCCGTGCTTTAGGCTCGTCTGCTTTGGAAAAAGAGGCTAAAAAACTGGGCTTTACTTACTCAGGAAACTTGCTTGGCGCTTATGGCTTTAACGGC